>NZ_JBNNHG010000113.1:2966-13153 GCF_050268705.1 Stenotrophomonas sp. NPDC077659
CCCGCACCGTTCGAGGACCAAAGCAGATTCCCGCACCGTTCGAGGACCAAAGCAGATTCCCGCACCGTTCGAGGACCAAAGCAGGTTTCCGCGCCGTTCGGAGTTCGGAACAGGTTCCCAGCCATGCCAACCAAGGTTGGCATCCACCACAAACAAAAACGGATCAGTGACCCGATTCGACCTTGCGCCATTCCACGGCGGCGCGATCCAGCACGCCGTTGACGTAAGTGTGGCCATGCTCGGAACCAAACCGCTTGGCCGATTCGATCGCTTCGTTGATGACCACGCGGTACGGCACGTCCAGGCGGAAGCGCAGCTCGTAGCCGGCCAGGCGCAGCACGGCGCGTTCGATGGCGTCCACCTCTTCGATGCCACGGTCCAGGTACGGGCCAAGCGCTTCGTCGATGTCGGTGCGGTTGTCCAGCACGCCATGCACCAGCGCTTCGAAATACGCCAGATCGGCGATTTCACGGGCCTGTTCGTGGGCGAACTGGGCGATCAGCGATTGTGTGTTGCCGCCGGAAATCTGCCAGGCGTACAGGGCCTGCACGGCACGACGGCGGGCGCGCGAACGCAGCACCGGGTCGATGCCATCACGGCGGACGGGTTTACCGGAGGGCTTGCCCTGGGTGTTCTTGTTCATGGCAGTTGCTCCAGCAGGTTGACCATTTCCAATGCAGCGAGTGCGACTTCTTCACCCTTGTTGCCGTGGCTGCCGCCAGCGCGCGCCTCGGCGTCTTCAACACGTTCCACCGCCAGCACGCCATTGAGCACCGGCACGCCGAAATCCAGCTGCACGCGCATCAGGCCTTCGGCGCAGCGGTCGGCCACATGTTCGTAGTGGCGGGTGTCGCCACGGATGACGCAGCCCAGGGTGAGGATGGCGGCGTGTTCATGGGCAGCGGCCAGGCGCGCGGCGACCAGCGGCAGTTCCCAGGCACCCGGCACGCGGATCACGTCGATGCTGGCTTCGGCGATGCCGTTGCCGGCCAGGCTCTGGCGGGCGCCAGCAACCAGGGTATCGGTGATGCGGGCGTTCCAGCGGCTGGCCAGGATGGCAAAGCGCGCCGAATCGGGGGTGCGAAGATCGCCTTCGTAGTGGCTCATATGCGGCTTGGGGGTTCGATAAGGGGGTAATTCTAGCGTGGATGGGCCCCGGCCGTGATCGGCGGGGGCCTTCAAGGGGCATTCTGTAGAGCCGAGCCATGCTCGGCTGCTCTCTGCCGCCGGACTGCCCTCCGCGCTGCGCGCGCAAGCCGAGCATGGCTCGGCTCTACAGGGGCCTCATGGCCGGGCGCGGGCCTCAGCAGCCCACCGTCTCCACCACTTCCAGGCCGTACCCGGCCAGGCCGATCTGGCGGCGCGGCGTCCCCAGCACGCGCAGCTTGCCCAGGCCCAGGTCGGACAGGATCTGCGAGCCGGCACCGTTGCGGCGCCACTGGCCCACGTCCTTGTCCTTGCCCGGCACCACCGGCGCTGGCTGCTGGCGCAGGCGAGCCAGCAGGGCCTCGCCGTCGCGCGGGGCCGACAGCACCACCATCACGCCGGCTCCTTCGGCGGCAATCGCACGCAGGGCATCGGTGGCGGCCACGCCGAAATCATCGCGGCGCCAGTGCAGCAGGTCGGCCAGCGGGTTTTCCACCTGCACCCGCACCAGGGTCGGGGTATCGGCGTCCGGAGTGCCACGGACCAGGGCGAAATGCAGGTCGTGGGCAATGCGGTCGCGGTAAGTGACCAGCTTGAACGGGCCGAACTCGGTATCGATGTCGCGCTCGTCCACGCGCTCAACGGTCTTTTCGGTGGCCAAGCGGTAGGCGATCAGATCGGCGATGGAGCCGATCTTCAGGCCATGTTCGCGGGCGAACACTTCCAGTTCCGGGCGACGCGCCATGCTGCCGTCCGGGTTGAGGATCTCCACCAGCACGCCGGCCGGTTCCAGGCCAGCCAGCATGGCCAGATCCACGCCGGCCTCGGTGTGGCCGGCGCGGGTCAGCACGCCGCCCGGTTGGGCGATCAGCGGGAAGATGTGGCCAGGCTGGTGCAGGTCGGCCGGCCTGGCGTTCGGCTTCACCGCCGTGCGGATGGTGTGGGCGCGGTCATGGGCGGAAATGCCCGTGGTCACGCCTTCGGCCGCCTCGATGCTGACGGTGAAGTTGGTCTGGAACTGCGCGGTATTGGCCTGCACCATCGGCGCCAGGCCGAGATCGGCCGCGCGGCTGCGGGTAAGCGGCAGGCACACCAGGCCACGGCCGTGGGTGACCATGAAATTGATGTCCGACGGCTTGACAAGCTCCGCAGCCATGATCAGGTCGCCTTCGTTCTCGCGGTCTTCGTCATCGACGATGACGACCATGCGGCCCTGGCGGATGTCTTCGAGGATCTCGGGGATCGGGGCGAAATTCATGCGGCATCTCCCTGTGGGTGCCGACCGTTGGTCGGCACACTGATCAACCGCTCGACATACCGGGCGACCAGATCGATTTCCAGATTCACCGGGCTGCCCACGCCGGTGGCGGAGAAGGCGGTGTTGGCCACGGTGTGCGGGATGAGGGCGACTTCAAAGCCTTCCTCGTCCACTTCGTTGACGGTGAGGCTGACGCCATCCACGCTGATCGAGCCCTTCTTGGCGATGTAGCGGCGCAGCGCGGCCGGCGCGGCAAAGCGCCAGCGCTGCGCACGGGCATCTTCGTGGATGGACAGGACCTGGCCGAGGCCATCGACGTGGCCGCTGACCAGGTGGCCGCCAAGGCGGTCGGTCGGGCGCATGGCGCGCTCGAGGTTGATGACCGCCCCTTCGCCCAGCTGGCCCAGCGTGGTCAGGCCGAGGGTCTCGGTGGAGGCATCGGCCTGGAAGCTGCTGGCGTCGAACGCGATGACCGTGAGGCAAACACCGTTGATGGCAATGCTTTCGCCCATCTGCACGTGATCGAACGGCAGATTCCCGACGTTGAAGGTGAAGCGGACATCGCCGCCGATGGATTCGCGTGCGGCCAGACGGCCGACGCCTTCGATGATTCCAGTAAACAAGAAACGTTCTCCGCGGAAAGTGAGCGAAAAACGCCGCAAGGCAAACAGGCGGGCGCAGGGCCGCGAAGGCCCTGTGGCACCGTCTTCTTTCATCCGGACTATGACCGTCGGCTCCGGCATTGAACCGGATCTGCTGTCCCCCGGCCTGGGCCGGGGCGCTCGCGGGCTTGTGCTTGCGCACCTACCGCCGGTGGGGAATCGCACCCCGCCCTGAAGACGTTTGTGTACCGGCGAACCGGCCGGGCCATTGTACCACCGGCAGGCCTGGCGTCCGGATGCCCCTTCAGGTGGCGGTGGGCAAAGGCCCGGTCAGTGCCAGCTGTCGGGGCTGGTTTCCGGCATGCCAGCGCCTTCCCAGGCGCCGGAAGTCTTCGCCTCCGGGCACACCACGATGTATTCCTGCAGGGATTTGATGTCGTCCTGGGTCCAATCCTTCCCGTACGGGTAGGAGGGCGGCTTGCAGTACGGCATCATCATGTATTCCCCATTGTAGGGGTACACCGGCCTCCAGCACGGCGCAGGGTTCTTCTGCGGATCCTGGCCCTTGGTACAGAACAGGAACGGGTCGTTCTTGCGGTAGCTGAGCGGCGAATAGAAGCCGTCGGCGTCTGCATCCAGCTTCATGGTCAGCAGCACCACAACGCCCAGGCAGATCTTCAGCGCGGTTTTCATCAGTAGTCCTCAGGGCCCGCCGCATCCGCTGGCGGGGATGGTGGATCGTCCGTTGCCCATGCGGGGCCGGTGAGCCGGCCCCGCATGCCTTCCATTTCAGCCGTCAGCGTCCGCCGCTCAGCGCTGCAGGTCACCCGGATTACGGGCAGCATCGGGCGCCTGTGGCTGGGCCTGCTGCGGCTGGGTCTGCGCCTGTTCCTGCACCTGGTGCTTGGCCCAGGGCTGGCTCAGGGTAGAGGTGAAATCGGTGATGGCCTTCTGCACCGATTCGCCATCGCCATTGCGTACTGCAGTGAACATGCGATCCAGGAAGCCACCCGATTCCTTGCCGGCGGCGGCCGGCTTGTCCTGGGCTTCGGCGGCCTGCTGCGGTGCGTGCGACTTCAGCGCAGCGCGCGACTGCGGGCCGAACACGCCGTCCACCTTCAGGCCCTGGGCACGCTGCATGTCCTCCACGGCGTGGCGGGTCGCGTCACCGAAGATGCCATCGCGTGCCAGCGGCTGCCCCTGCGCATCCTTGTAGCCAAGGCGGCCCAGCTGCTCCTGCAGCTCGGACACGGCCGGGCCCCTGGCGCCATCGCGCAGGGTCTGTTCGCCGACCGGCTTGACCGGATGCTCGCCCGCGCCACGTTCGGCACCGCGCAGTTCGGACATCGGGTCGATCTTGCGGCCATTGCGCCACAGTTCGAAGTGCAGATGGGTGTCGCCATGCTTGGGCGTGTTCCCACTGCGCCCCATGGTGCCCAGCTGGTCGCCCGCTTCGATGCGCTGGCCGTTGCGCACCGAAATGTCATTCAGATGGAAGTACTTGGTCAGCGACCCGTCATCGTGGGTGATGTGCACGGTGTTGCCGGCCGCACCATTGTTCGGCTTGACCGTCACACGGCCGCCGCCGAAGGCCACGATCGGATCACCGACCTCACCCTGGATGTCCACGCCACCGTGGGTACGGCCGCCATTGCGGGAGGTGCCGAATTCGCCACGGCCTTCGCCGGGCTTGTCCTTGGCATTGATCTGGTCGTTGCCCGGCGCCGGCCAGGTCGCCCCGCCCTCGCCGCGCGCCTGCGGCTGCGCGGCCGGGCGCTCGGTGGCATTGCGCTCGTTCTGCGGCAGGGCCAGCTGGGCCTTGATGGCCTCGCGGGTCTGCGCATCGGCACGGCCGGTCTGTTCCAGCGAATTGGCCTGCTGGAAGTTGCGCACCGCGTCCTGGGTGTTCCTGCCGTAGATGCCGCTGTTGGTTTCCAGGGTGTTGCCCTGGCCGTCACGCACGCCCAGCTGGTTCAGCGATTCCTGCAGCGAACGCACGTCATTGCCGCGTTCGCCACGCTCCAGTACCCCATCGGCCAGGGCCGACGGGCGACCCTGTGCGGCCGGCAGCGGGGCACTGGCGGTGATGCCGCGGTCGGCAATCTCGATGGCCGCGTACTTGGCCTGCCAGTACTGGCTGAACGAAGTGGCCAGCTCGCGATCATTCATGCCGCTGATGGATTCGTACGGCTTGCCGGTCACCCGCTCGAAATCGCGCGAGCTGATGTTGTTCACGATGTTGTCGTGGGTGTCCTTGCGCGAGAACCTGCCGGTGTCGATGGCGCTCTGGATGGATGCATAGCCGCCGCCACCCTGCTGGTGCGCCAGGTACATGTCCATGCCATTGGGCTGGGCCGAACCGGACAGATACGGGCGGCCAGTGGCTTCCGAGCGGTCAACGATCTGGTCACGGTTGCGCTCATACAGATCAGCTGCCGCGCGGGTATTGGCAGCCGGATCGAATTCGTGGCCGGTCAGGCCGAATTCCTTGGCCGTGGTGGGCACGAACTGGAACAGCCCCTTCGCACCGCTTCTGGTGTTGTTGGCATCCGGGTTGAAGGTGCCACCGGTTTCGATATAGGCAAAGCGCAGGAAATCCTCGCGGGGAATGCCGCTGCGCTCGGCCTGCTTTTCGATGATGTCGAGAACTTCTTTACGGTCGTGGTTACTGGCCATCATTGGCTCCTCAGGTGAAGTGCGGCCCGGGCGGGCCGTTGGACGTCAACCGGACTCAATCCTTGAGTCATGTGCAGGGCGGTCAACCGATACATGGGACTCAGGGCGTATAGCGCTCTGTGTCCGCATTGAAGGTATAGGTCAGGGTGTCGGCGGGGCCAAGGTCACGCAGCTTGCCCGGGCCGTCGATGGTCTTGCCCGACAGGCTTACGGTCAGCTTCGGCAGGCCACCGGAGACAGCGCCGAAGGCGAGTGTACCGCTACTGACGGCGCACGGTGTGACGGCGCCGTCTTCACAGGACGCCGAATTATCCTCGCCGGCGTGGATGGAGCCCAGATAGCCCCAGCGGCGGAACGAGAGCTTGTCCACGTTGTCCGGGTCGAACAGGAAGATGGCATAGCCGAACATGGCCACGCCCTCGGTGAAGGTGCGGGTAGGCACGGCCAGCAGCATGCGGCCGTCATCCAGGGCATGGGTCTGGGCCTTGCGCGCGGTATCCAGCGGCTCGGGCTGGTCGTTGCCGCCGAACTGGCCGACATAGCCGTCGGTGTCCTGCTGCACCCAGGCCGGTGCATCGGCGGTACCGCCCTGCACGAAGGTGGCCTGGCCGATGGCCACGTTGCCCGGCTCCATCATGCCGGCGTCGGAATCCGGACCTTCCTCGCCCTCACTGCGGCTGGTGAAGCCGGTGAAGTAGTGCTTGCCCTTCAGATCGAACGCCTGGCCATACCAGTAGCTGACGATGGCACCGCCATCGACCTTGTAGGTGACCGCGCCATCGCCGTCACGCTGGTAGATCACGTACAGCACGCTGTCCGCGGAAGGGGGTTTGAGTGCAGTCATTGCAGAGTCCTTGTCGTGTTCGGCGGCAGCCGGCCCGGCTTCGGGGGCCGCCGTAGTTCCTTGTGCACCCGCATCGGGAGCATTGCTTCCGCAGGCGGCCAGCGCAAGCGCCAAAAGCGCCGCCAGCCCGGTCTTGTTGATCGTCATGGTGTCTCCTGGTTCTGCGGGCACGGCGCAGCCACACAGGCGCGCCGGGCCATGAAAAAACGGTCATCAGCCACCACGGGCCATCTCCATCTGCTCCGGGCCGGGCTGACGCTGCTGGGGCGCCTGCTGCTGCGTCTGCTGCTGGGCCGCTTCGCGCTGGTTGAGCTGCTGCGCGTGCTGGTCGGCCTGCTGCTGCCACAGACGGCCCGCCGACGATGCATACAGATCATCGGTGGCAACACGTACCCCCTGCGGGTCGTTGGCGCGGGCGGCATCGAGCAACTGGGTAACGTGCGGATCCTGGCGGACCGTGCCCTGCCCCTTGGACGTCACCGACGGATCGGCAGACAGCGCGCCCTGCTCCTTGCCTGCGGCCGCAGCCGCTTCACGCGCCTCACGCGCCGCAGGCTCGCCAGCCGGCACCGGATCGCGGAACGCATCGACGCCATCGCGCACCCAGCCCACCGGGCCACCGGCGACGAAGGTCACCCCACGCCGGATGTTCATCACATCGCCGCGGTAGTCGGCAATCATGCGTGCGTGCTCCTCGGCGCGCGGGCGCGCCTGCGGATCATCCAGCACCGACAGGTGAGGCGTGCCATCCGACTCGGTCGGCATGAAGTTGCTCATGCTGTGCGCGCCCAGCGAGCGCGCCGCTGCGGCAACCGGCAGATCGGGAACCAGCACGTCTGCAAACCGGTTCTCGAAATAGCCGGACTGATGCAGGACGTCGATTTCCTTTTCCTTCGCGTAGGTCACCACTTCGCCATACTGCGGGCTGGCGGCGCTGACCACGTCGCTGGCCATCACATGGTTGCGCACGCGGTCATTCGGGCCGCCAGCAATGCCACGGTCCAGGCTGGCGGCACCGTAGGCGTTGAAGGTTTCGCCGCGCAGGTCGAAATGGTGGGCGGTAACCTGGGCCAGCGTGCCACCCAGCGAGTGACCGGTCACGCTCACTTCCGGTGTCGTCGCGCCGGGCTGGGCGCCCATGCGCTGCGCCTCCTCCAGCGCCTTGCGGGTCAGCGCGATGGCATCTTCGGCCTGCGGATTGGTCCGCCCCAGCACCATCGCGCCATCGGCAACGACGCCATCCTTCCACACCTCTTCGGTGCCGCGATGGGCAACGATCAGATCCTTTCCATCGAGCGTCTTGTAGATGGTGCCCTGGTAGCCGGTGCGCGGGTTATCGACATGCTCGTAGACGCGATACAGGGTGCCATTGACCGGCACCAGCGCGTTTTCTCCTGTCGGACGGCCAGCATCCCTGTCTTCATAGACATTGTTGGCCAGGTTGGCGTAATCCTGCGTGGTGACCGTCACGGGCTGATCTCGTGGGCTGCCAGCGTGATGGTGAAGAACTCATCGCGCTTGTCCATGGGGACCGCCTGCAGGTGTTCACGACCGAAGTCGGCCGCCCCACCCTGCTCGAAACGCGGGTAATACCCCTTCCAGAAATTGCGGGTCTTGCTGCCGCCGCCCAGCACGTGCTGCGCAGGCAGGCCAGCGACAAAACGGGTGTCGGCCGGATCGTCATGCGCGCGCAGGCTTACCCGCGCTTCGGTGAGAGCCCAGCGACAGACGCCGCGCCCGTAGTAGTCCTCATCAAGGATGGCATCGGTATGCAGCGTGCCAACGTATTCGGTGTCGGACACGCGCGTCAGCGCGAACGGCTCATGACTGGCGATGGTCGGCACCGCACCGGAGATCGGATCCAGCCGGCCGCACTGGGCAGCGTTGCCGACGTCGAACTGGGCGGTCGCTTCGACCACCGCGAAGGGACCCGGCGCATTGTCCAGCATCACACGGAATTCAAACGCGCGCTGCGGGCTTGGATTCAACGTACGCAGCGGGGTGGCACGGGTGTCCACAGCAGGAACATTCATAGGGGCATCGGCTCGATACGAACCGCCGGAGGCGGCGAAAGGCAAGGACACAGCGCAGGCCAGCAGGGACACCGCCCAACGGGAACTGCGCGAGCGAGAGACGGAGGCGGTAGGCGTGGCCTGCACCGGGGCCGCACGCAAGGAAGCAGCGCTCACGGGCGCGCCCCCTGCCCCGGGACACATGCCCGCACGATGGACGCCGGGATTACCCCCTCGGCCTCAACACCCTGCTTGTTACATCCGTCCCAGGAATACACAGCCTTGTGCCCTCTCCACGCGCCTACCTCGGCGCACGTGGGTCGAATTTTACCAGCCCCGCCGCGCTGACCGCGTCAAAAAAAAGTTGCGAAAGTGCGCTTCGTCACACTTTTGCAGTTATGCCAAAGGTTGTAAGCGTCAATATCATCACGCGCAGTTAACTCCACGGGCATGGGGTGCGGCGGCGTGCGCGATGTCCTTCAGATTACCGTCGCTGTCGAGTTGAGGTGATGCGCAGCGCGCTTCAGCGATGCTTTGCGGCAATGCCCGGCACTGTCTGCGGTACATCAACGGCCCATGGCCGATGCGGAGTGTTCCTGCTGGGTTGCCTGCTGGGTGGAGGTCTGCGCGTATTCGCGCGCCCGGTCTTCGGCGTTTGCCTGGTTGCGCACCTGGGCATCCAGCGCCTGCCCGGCATCGAGCCTGGACACCTGTTGGTTGAGTACCTTGAACCGATCAGGATCTGCGTTGAGCAGGTCATTCAATCGATTCCCCAGGGGCGACTCGCTGTGGAAGCTGGGGTTTTCCCGCCCGGGCCCGCCGTCCGAGCTGGATTCGCTGCGTGCCTTGGCAGGATTGAACGGGTGGGCAGCAAGCTCAGCGGCGCGCGCCTGGCGCTCGGCGTAGGCGCCGGGCTCGTCCTTGCCGCGCAGAATGTTGGCTGCTTCCAGTACCAAAGGCCGGGCGGCAACTGTTGCAACAGCGCGCACGGCGTGGACGCTCTGGCGATACGCATCAACGCGGCGCTGGTCCTCGGGATCCTTGATGCGTGCCGATGGGTCATCCAGAACCGACTTTACTTCAACCCCGTTCTCGACGTGATCAATGAAGTGCTTCATTCGATGTGAATCACCCAGAGCCAACGCCGAAAACGGCCTGCTGACCTCACCGGCCATCCCACCCATGAGGCGGGACGCAAATTCAGCATTTCGCAATGTCTTCAATTCGGAGGGCTTCGCGTACACCTCCACAGTGCCATAGTGCCCGGCGCCCGCGCTGACGAAGTCGCCGGCCATTACATGATTCACGAACCGGGCGCCGTTCGTTGGCCGGCCTTCCGGAATCCTGTAACCCAGGCTGGCCGCGCCGTAAGGGTTGAAGGCTTCGCCTGGCAGGTTGTAGTGGTGCGACAACACCTGTGACATCCCTCCACCCAGGGAGTGCCCTGCGACCGATAGATGCTTGCCGTCCTGCTCGGCACGAGCCACGGCCCGGGCGGCGAATTCCAGTGCGTCCTTGATCTGCAGGTTACCTCTGGTGAGCACCATGCCTGCATCGGTTACGCCATCCTTGACGGGTTCCCGGTCAAACTCGGTCCTGATTAGCACGATGCTTCAGCGCGGTCGCAGCTGTTGAGAAGGGCGAGGTAC
>NZ_JBNNHG010000114.1:0-13005 GCF_050268705.1 Stenotrophomonas sp. NPDC077659
ATTGAACGCGCGGCGAAGCAGCAGGTCATCGGCAAGGGCCTGACCCGGCAGGGGGTGGAACTGCACGCCGTACCAGCGCTTTTCTTCGTTGGCCATGGCGGCCACCGGAATGCGGTCGGTGGTGGCGGTGATGGTGAAGCCCGGCGGCGCGACGGAGACGTGGTCGCCGTGGCTCATCCAGACATTCAGCTTCGGCTCGCCGCCGTGGTCGCTCAGGCCCTTGAACAGTGCATCCGGGTTGATGACGTTCACTTCGGCGTGGCCGAACTCTCGCTGGTCGGCCGCTTCGGTTGCACCGCCCAGCTGTGCGGCCAGGGTCTGCATGCCGTAGCAGATGCCGAAAATCGGCAGGCCGCTGTCGAACACTTCCTGCGGCGCGGCCGGGGCGCCTGGCAGCGTGGTCGATTCCGGGCCACCGGACAGGATGATGCCCTTGGCGCCAAACGCGGCGATGTCGGCCGGGTTGTGGTCCCAGGCCCAGATTTCGCAGTAGACGCCCAGCTCGCGGATGCGGCGGGCAATCAGCTGCGTGTACTGCGCGCCGAAATCGAGGATCAGGATCTTGTCGTTATGGATGTTGGTCATGGCGCCCTGGCAATGCAGTAGGGAAAACGAAAACTTGGAATGCTTTTTCAACAGCACATAGAGAAAGAGGAACGGGAATCAGCTTCCTCGTTCCTCTTTGCCCGGCCCGCGTCAGGCGCGGTAGTTCGGCGGTTCCTTGGTGATCGTCACGTCGTGGACGTGGCTCTCACGCTGGCCGGCGCCGCTGATCTTGACGAACTTCGGCTTGCTGCGCATGTCGTCGATGGTGGCGCAGCCCACGTAGCCCATGGTGGCGCGCAGGCCGCCCATCAGCTGGTGGATGATGCCGCCCACCGGGCCGCGGTACGGCACGCGGCCTTCAATGCCTTCCGGCACCAGCTTGTCGGCGGTGGCGGCGTCCTGGAAGTAGCGGTCCTTGGACCCCTTTTCCATGGCGGCCAGCGAACCCATGCCGCGGTAGCTCTTGTACGAACGGCCCTGGTACAGCTCGGTCTCGCCCGGCGATTCCTCGGTACCGGCCAGCAGGCCGCCGACCATGATGGTCGAGGCACCGGCGGCCAGCGCCTTGCCGATGTCACCCGAGTAACGGATGCCGCCGTCGGCGATGAGCGGGATGCGGTCCTGCAGGGCTTCAGCCACCAGGTCGATGGCAGTGACCTGCGGCACGCCGACACCAGCGACGACGCGCGTGGTGCAGATCGAGCCCGGGCCGATGCCGACCTTGACCGCGTCCGCGCCGCTGTCCAGCAGCGCCAGGGCTGCTTCGCCGGTGCAGATGTTGCCACCGATGACCTGCACGTTCGGGAAGTTCTTCTTGACCCAGCTGACGCGGTCCAGCACGCCCTGCGAGTGGCCGTGCGCGGTATCGACCACGATCACGTCCACGCCAGCGGCGACCAGCGCTTCCACGCGGCGATCAGTATCACCACCCACGCCGACGGCAGCGCCGACCAGCAGACGGGTCGACAGATCCTTGGCAGCGTTGGGGAAGTCGGTGTTCTTCTGGATGTCCTTGACGGTGATCAGGCCGCGCAGGGCGAAATCATCGTTGACCACCAGCACCTTTTCGATGCGGTTGCGGTGCAGCAGCTGCAGCACTTCATCGCTGGCGGCGCCTTCCTTCACCGTGACCAGGCGATCCTTCTTGGTCATGATGTGGCGGACCGGATCGTCCAGCTCGGTTTCAAAGCGCATGTCGCGGTGGGGACGATACCGGCCAGCAGGCCGTCGCTGCCCACCACCGGCACGCCGGAGATGTTGTGCGCCTGGGTCAGGGCCAGCACGTCGCGGATGGTGGTTTCCGGGCCGACGGTGATCGGGTCGCGGATGACACCGGCCTCGAACTTCTTGACCTTGGCCACTTCCGCGGCCTGCTGTTCCAGGCTGAGATTCTTGTGGATGATGCCCATGCCGCCGAGCTGGGCCATGGCGATGGCCAGGCGGGCTTCGGTGACGGTATCCATGGCCGCAGACAGGATCGGAAGCTTGAGCTTCAAGTCTCGGGTCAACCGCGTTTCGAGGTTGACGTCCTTGGGCAGGATGATCGAGTGGGCGGGGACGAGCGAGACGTCGTCGTAAGTGAGCGCTTCAGCCTGGATGCGCAGCATCGGCATACCCGAGATGTGGGGAAGCGCGACATTTTACCCCTTTTTCACGCCCCATGGGAGGGGGTGGATGCGACGCAGTGTCGCGCGGGCAGCGCCGATACCCCCCGCCCTCGGACGGAGCAATGGCAACCCCGTGCCAACCAAGGTTGGCACCTACCAGAAGCCGGCCATTGGCATGTTTCTGGTAGGTGCGGACCGTTGGTCCGCACAATCCATCAGGCATTCTTGCCCCAGCAGGATCCCCTTTCCCCGGCAATGTGCCGACCAACGGTCGGCACCCACCAGGAGGCAGCTGGCACCCGCCCAAAGCGGATCAGCTCAGCGCTTCCGCCGCTTCCAGGGTGTTCTGCATCAGCGTAGCCACGGTCATCGGGCCGACGCCACCCGGCACCGGGGTGATCCAGCTGGCCCGCTGCGCCGCGGCCTCAAAGCCGACGTCACCCACCAACCGGCCGTCATCCAGCCGGTTGATGCCCACATCGATCACCACCGCGCCCGGCTTCACCCACTCGCCCGGCACGATGCCGGGGCGGCCCACGGCCACCACCAGGATGTCGGCGTTGCGCACGGCCTGTTCCAGCACGTCCCTGGGGGTGAACTTGTGGCAGCTGGTCACCGTGCAGCCGGCAATCAGCAGCTCCAGGCCCATCGGCCGGCCGACGTGGTTGCTCACGCCAACGATGGTGGCGTTGCGGCCGCGCACGGGCTGGTCGGTGTGGCCCAGCAGGGTGGTGATGCCGCGCGGGGTGCAGGGGCGCAGGCCGAATTCACGCAGGGCCAGGTGGCCGACGTTTTCCGGGTGGAAGCCGTCGACGTCCTTGCGCGGGTCGATGCGCTGGATCAGGCGGCGCGCGTCGGGAATGCCCGGCAGCGGCAGCTGGATCAGGATGCCGTTGATCTTGGGGTCGGCATTGAGCTGGTCGATCAGGGCCAGCAGTTCGGCTTCGCTGGTACCGGCCGGCAGATCGTAATCGTAAGCCTCGATGCCGACCTTTTCGGCCGCGCGGCGCTTGTTGCGCACATACACGGTCGAGGCCGGGTCGCCCCCCACCAGCACCACGGCCAGACCGGGGCGGCTGCCACCAGCGGCTACACGCGCGTCGACGCGCACCTTCAGGCTGTCGAGCAGGTCCTCGGCAATGCGACGGCCATCGAGGATGCGGGCAGTAAGCTGGGGGGCGGAGTCGTTCATCGAATGCGGGGGGGCAGGCGGCGGCGGGGACTCTATTGTCCCTGATTCAGGCCCCCTCGCCCACCGGGACATGCCCGGTAGTGCCGGCCGCTGGCCGGCAATCCTATGAACGCGGCAATGCCGGCCAGCGGCCGGCACTACCACCAGCGCGGGGTCAGAGCCCTTTCCGTTGGAAAGGTTTCTGACCCCGGGCGGTTATTCCTCTTCTTCCGGCATCTGGTCCGCATTCAACGTGCGGGCCTTGCGCTTGGGCGCGGTGAACGGGGTCGGCGTGGGCACGCCCGGCAGCGCGCTGCCAAACACCATGTGCGCACCGGCACGCAGGCTGCCACCGGCCATTTCCAGCTCGAAGCGTTCAGCGTCGCGCTCGCGGATCTGCTGCGCGATCTCCTGCGCGTCATCCTCGTCCGCGCCCAGTTCCATCAGCGCGGCCTGCCCAAACAGCAGCGCCGATTCAAACGTTTCGCGGATCTGGAAATCGACACCGGCATGTATCAACCGCAGCGAGTGCTCGCGGTCGAACGAGCGCACCAGCAGCCTGGCCTGCGGAAACTCATGCGCCACCAGTTCCACGATGCGGTCAGCATCCTCGGCGTTGTTCACGCACACCGCAATCGCCCGCGCGGTACCGGCGCCGGACGCATGCAGCACATCCAGGCGGGTGCCATCGCCGTAATAGATCTTGAAACCGAAGCGCTCGGCGTTATGGATCATGTCCACGTCGTTGTCGATGATGGTCACGTCTACGTCGCGTGCCAGCAGCGATTGGCTGGCCACCTGGCCGAAGCGGCCGAAGCCGATCAGCAGCACGCTGCCGGACAGGCCATCGGCGGCGTCCACGCCTTCCAGGCTCACCTCGGGCTTGGGTGCCACGCGCTTGTAGACCAGCACCACCAGCGGAGTCAGCGCCATCGACAGCACCACCACGGCGGTGAAGTTGGCATTGATGTCCATGTTGATGACACCCGCACTGGCGGCGGCGGAGAACAGCACGAAGGCGAATTCACCGCCCTGCGCCATCAGCACGCCACGGTCCATCGCCTGCGCGTGGTCGCTGCCCATCACTCGCGCCACCCCATAGATGCACAGCGCCTTGGCCGCCATCAGCGCCAGCACCAGGCCGACGATCATCGGCCAGTTGCCGGCCACCACCCCCAGGTCCAGCGCCATGCCCACGCTGAGGAAGAACAGGCCCAGCAGGATCCCGCGGAACGGCTCGATGTCGGCTTCGATCTGGTGGCGGAAGGTGGATTCACTCAGCAGCACACCGGCCAGGAACGCACCCATTGCCATCGACAGGCCGGACAACTGCATCAGCAATGCCGCGCCCAGCACCACCAGCAGCGCGGCGGCGGTCATCACTTCGCGCGCTTTCGATTCGGCCAGCAGGCGGAACAGCGGATTGAGCAGGAAGCGGCCGACCAGCACCAGGCCGACGATGGCACCCACACCGATGGCCACCGACAACCAGCGCGAACCTTCGCCGCCGGTGCTGCCAGTGCTCGGCGCCATCCATGCCACAAGGGCCAGCAGCGGCACGATCAAGAGGTCTTCAAACAGCAGGATGGAAACGATCTTCTGCCCCGACGGCAGCGCGATGTCGCCGCGTTCGGCCAGCAGCTGCATCACCACCGCGGTGGAGGTGAGCACGAAGCCGGTGGCACCGATGAAGGCCACCTGCCACGGCAGGCCGAACAGCTTGGCGATGCTGGTCAGCACCAGCGCACAGGTCGCGATCTGCAGCGTGCCCAGCCCGAAGATTTCCTTGCGCAGGCTCCACAGGTGCGAGGGCCGCATTTCCAGGCCGATGACGAACAGGAACATCACCACGCCCAGCTCGGCCGTGTGCAGGATCGCCTGCGGGTCGGAGAACCAGCCCAGCCCGAACGGTCCGATCGCCAGGCCGGCAGCGAAGTAACCCAGCACCGACCCCAGGCCGAGCCTGCGGAACAGGGGCACCATCACCACCGCCGCACCCAACAGGGCCACGACCTTGACCAGCTCGCTGGTCGCTGCTTCTACCGCCATGCGGTGCATCCCCGAAAACCGAAATCAGCCTCAACGATAGAGCAAGTTTTCTAACGGCAATAGCATGGGCGTTGCGTTTGCTTGTACTGGAAATGGAACGATGGAGGGATTGATGCCCGTCATCGTTCCGTAATCGCCAGCATTCATCCACGCATGGCGTGGATCTACTGCACCCACACCCATGGGTGCCTGGACGCCCGTCACCATCCCGTAGATCCACGCCATGCGTGGATGACCCGCCGACCGGATTCACCCGCCCCGGCAAAATGCGGCGTAATCGATATACCCCGGGAACGGCACGCCCGGCGCGCAGACGGGGCACTGCGGGTCGGGCGCAATCCGGCTTTCGCGGAAGCGCATGCCCAGCGCGTCGAACCGCAACAGCCGCCCCACCAGCGGCTCGCCGATGCCCAGCAGCAGCTTCAGCACCTCGGTGGCCTGCAGTACGCCAGCCAAGCCGGGCAGCACGCCCAGCACGCCCGCTTCGGAACAATTGGGCGCGAACTCCGGCGGCGGCGGCTCGGGGAACAGGCAGCGGTAGCACGGTGCCACGCCACGCTGGCGGCCCGCGTCAAACACGCTTACCTGTCCGTCAAAGCGCTCGATGGCGGCATACACCATCGGCTTGGCGTGCTTGATGCAGGCGTCGTTGAGCAGGTAGCGCAGCGGGAAGTTGTCCGAGCCGTCCAGCACCACGTCCACGCCGTCCAGCAGGCGATCGACATTCTCCGAGGTCACCCGCTCGGGCACGGCCTCGACCTCAATGGACGGGTTCAACGCCAACAGCCGCGCGCGTGCCGAATCCACCTTCAGTTGTCCGACACTGGCGTCGGTATGCACGATCTGCCGGTGCAGGTTGCTGCGCTCCACCCGGTCGTGGTCGGCAAAGCGCAGCTGCCCTACCCCGGCCGCCGCCAGGTAGAAGCCAGCCGGCGCCCCCAGGCCACCGGCTCCCAGCACCAGCACGCGCGACTGCTGCAGCCTGCGCTGGCCGACCTCGCCGACCTGCGGCAGCAGCAGGTGACGCGAGTAGCGATCAAAGAAATCGCGGTCGGCGGCATCCAGCATCGGCTGCACCAGCGGCAGCGCCTGCTCGCGCCAGGCCACGGTGCCGCCCGTCACGGAAGCCACCTGCGTGTAGCCGGCCGCCACCAGCGCCTGCGCGGCGTCGGCCGAGCGTTTGCCGCTCTGGCAGATGAGGAGGATTTCCTGGTGCTGCGCCGGCAGGTGCACAGCCGGGTCGGCCAGCAGATCGTCCTTGGCCACGCCGCGCGCACCCTCGGCCATGCCACCGGCACGCTCGTGCGCGTGGCGCACATCGATCAGCACGGCACCGTGGGCCACGCGCGCGCGCGCCTGCTGCGGGGAAAGCTCTGGAATGCTCATGCGCCCATTGTAGGACGGCCACCGGGCGCGGATGGACGCGGTAGAGTCGACCGTTGGTCGACTGCTCTTGGCGGAAACCCGAAACCCCGCGCTGCGCGCGGTAGTCGACTGACAGTCGACTCTACCCCGTCGGTTCCCCCGGTTTCTCCCGTCGGTTTCCCTGCCGGTTTCCCCGTCGGTTTCTCCCGTCGGTTTCTCCCGCCGGTTTCCCTGCCGGTTTCCCCGTCGGTTTCCCCGCCGGTTTCCCCACCGGTTTCTCCGCCGGTAGCGCCGGGCCATGCCGGGCGAGCGCAGCGGCGCGCAACAATCCGCCGGGCGTGGCCCGGCGCTGCCAACAAAAAAGGCGGCCCTGCGGCCGCCTTCTCGTGAATCATTTCCCCTTGACGTGCTTCATCAAGCGCCGCTTGGCCTTGACCTGCCGCTCGGTGAGGACGTTCTTCTTGCCCTCGTACGGGTTGGTACCCTCGCGGAAGATGAAACTCACCGGGGTGCCGATCAGCTTGAAGCGCTTGCGGAAGAAGTTTTCCAGATAGCGCTTGTACGATTCCTGCAGTTCCTTCAGGCGGGTGCCGTGCACGATGAAGGTCGGCGGGTTGGCGCCGGCCGGGTGCACGTAACGCAGCTTGGACACGTGGCCGCGGATGGTCGGCGGCGGGTTGGTCTCGTACGCCACTTCCAGCGCCTTGTTCACTTCGCTGGTGGTGAAGGTCTTGTTGGCCGATTCGTGTGCGCGGTGCACCGCACGGAACAGCTCACGCAGGCCCGAGCCATGCTTGGCGGAAATACGCACCGATTCGGCCCACGGCACGAAGCCCAGCTTCAGCGACAGCAGGGTCTCGGCCTGCTCGCGCTGGTACTCGGTCAGGCCATCCCACTTGTTGATGGCGATGACCAGCGCACGCCCCGCATCGAGCACCGCGCCCAGCACGGTGGCGTCCTGGTCGGTCACGCCTTCAGTGGCGTCCAGCATCAGCACGGCCACCTGGCACTGCTCGATGGATTGCATGGTCTTGACCACCGAGAACTTCTCGACGACTTCGTCTACGCGCGAACGGCGGCGCAGGCCGGCGGTATCGATCAGGCGGTACTCGCGCCCGTCACGCTCCAGGTCCACGGCGATGGAATCGCGGGTGGTGCCCGGCACGTCCGAAGCGATCATGCGCTCTTCGCCGAGGATGCGGTTGACCAGCGTGGACTTGCCCACGTTCGGGCGGCCGACGAAGGCGATGCGGATGCGGTTGGGATCGTTGTCCAGCTCTTCGCCGCTGCCTTCTTCGGGCAGGCGCTGGATCACTTCGTCCAGCAGATCGTCCAGACCCTGGCGGTGGGCGGCCGACACGGTCAACATTTCGCCGAAACCGTAGCGGGCGAACTCCGAGCGGACGCTGTCTTCGTCGGTGCCGTCGATCTTGTTGATCAGCAGCAGCGTCGGGCGCGACAGCTTGCGCAGCCAGGCCAGGATCTCATCGTCCATCGCCGAGGTGCCCTCGCGGGCATCGACGACGAACAGGATCAGATCGGCTTCCGCCGCGGCGGCGCGGGCCTGGCGCGTGGTGGCGCCGGCCAGGCCCTCTTCTTCCTCGGCAATACCGCCGGTGTCCACGACGAGGAAATGGTTGTCCTCGTCCAGACGGCAGACGCCGTAGTTGCGATCACGGGTGACGCCGGGCTGGTCGTGGACCAGGGCGTCACGGGTGCGGGTCAACGCATTGAAAATGGTTGACTTGCCGACATTCGGCCGTCCAACCAGGGCGACCAAAGGCAGCATCGCGATTACTCCGTATTAATTTGCCAACCGGAACGCGGTCAGCTTGCCATCAACATTCTGCACCAGCAGTACCCCGTCGACGACGACCGGCTGGGCCAGCAGGGCGTCGCCGCCGCTCTTGGCCCGTGCCGCCATTGCGCCGTCGGAGGTCTGCAGCCAGTGCAGGTATCCCTTGTAGTCACCGACCACTACGTAATCGCCCTGCAGGACCGGACCGGTCAGCGAACGACGCGCCAGACCGGTCTGCGACCACATCGCCGCGCCGCTGGCCTTGTCCAGGCCGAACACGCCGCCCTTGGGGTCGGTGACGAACACATTGCCCGAAGACACCGCCACGCCGCCGGCACCGCCGTGGTCGCGCGCCCATAGCGGGCGACCTGTCGGGCCTTCGATGGCCATGGTCTGGTTCTTGAAGCTGCTCACGAACAGCGTATTGCCGTCCAGCACCGGGGCGCCGTCCACATCGGCCATGCGCTCCAGCTCGGTGCGCCCTTCCGGGCTGCCCACGGTCTGCTCCCACAGGGTGCGGCCGTCCTGCATGGCCAGGGCGGCGACAGCACCGTCATCCTTGCCGATGAACAGCACGCCCGGGCCGGTGACCACCGGCGCGTTGCCGCGCACGGTCAGCGCCGGCAGCTCGCTGGGGTTGAACCACTTCTGGGTGCCGTTGGAGGCTTCGAACGCGGTGACGCGGCCATCATTGCTGCGCACGAACACCAGGCCCTGCGACACGGCCGGGGCCGAGATCACTTCGCCCGGCACACGGGCGCGCCACTTCTCGCTGCCATCGTTGATGTCCAGCGCGATCACCTGGCCATCGAGGGTACCGATGACCACCAGGTTCTCGCCGACACCCGGGCCGCCGGACAGGCGCAGCTTGGCCTTCTTCTTTTCCTTCTGCGGCTCCCAGGTCCAGACCTTCTTGCCGGTCTGCAGGTCCAGGGCATGCACGCCACCGGTAATGGCTGCGGCGAACACGTGGCCGTTGGCCACGGCCGGGCCCTGGCGCACGCCGATGCGGCGCTCGCCCTTGCCAAGGTTGACCGACCAGGCCTTGTTGACCTTCAGGGTCGGCTCGAACTTGACCAGTTCCGCCGGCTCCTGTGCCTTCTTGGCGGCGGCATCCTTACCGGCGAACCAGCCCTTCATGGTGCTGCAGCCGGTCAGTGCCATGCCCAGCAGCAGGACGGAGGCGACGCGCGTAATCATGACCTTCTGACTCATCAAACCGACTCCGCAGGGGCGGCGGCGACAGTGCCGCCAGCGTCCATTACCTTGGTTTCCAGCACACGCCGCTGCGGCGCTGCCACGTCCAGCGTCTTCAGCGCTTTCTCATAGTGTTCGCGGGCCGCATCACGCTTGCCCTGCGCCAGCAGCGCATCGCCCTGGATTTCCAGGCTGCTGCTGTCGGTGGCGCTGGCCAGCATCTTGATCGCCTCGTCGCTCTTGCCGGTGGCCACCAGCAGGCGCGCCACGCGCTGGTCGACCACGCGCTGCAGGTCGCCTTCGACCTTCACGCCGCGAAGGGTGGCCAGTGCTTCTTCATTCTTGCCCGCATCGACCTGGGCCTTGGCCAGCTGCAGCGCCGCCAGGTCGCCGTAGATGCTGGACGGGCCAGCCTCCAGCGCCTTGACCGCCTTGGCAGCGTCGTCCAGCTTGTTGCCCTGCAGGCCGACCAGCGCCTTCTGGTATTCGACATTGGCCGAGGCCAGCTTGCCGCCCTGGCTGGTCTGGTACCACTGCCAGCCAGCAATGGCGCCGATGGCGATCACTACGCCACCGAGGATGCTGGCGCCATTCTTCCGCAGCCAGCTGCGGACACGTTCACTTTGTTCGTGCTCGTCGAGCAGATCGTCGATCGCCATGCGTACTCTCGCCCCGCCCATAGGGAGGGACCATTGGGATTATCGAAGGTGGTGAAACCGCGCCTCAGTGTGAAACCGGGACAACGGAGCCTTCAGAGGATACCTGAAAGCGGGCCACGTTGGCTCGCTGGTAGGGGGTGAGATCGACGATAGCGCCGTTCTGCTGAACCTGGACCGCCGAGGCATTGCCCAGGGTCACGCGGCCGACCTGGCCCGGGGTGAAGCTGCGGGCCTGCCCGGCCTTGATGAGCGCCTTCTCGACCGGGCTGCCGTCCGGGCCGGCGATATCGACCCAGCTGTCACCATTGAACTGCAGTTCCAGGTTGGCGCTGGCGTTGGCCGCAGCAGCCGGGGCCGGACGCGGCACCGGGGCCAGCGAAGCCACGTACGGGGTGGCAGCCGGCTTGGCGGCGGCAACCGCCGGCTCGGCACTGGCAGCCGCCGGTTCATTGCCGACCGAGGACGGGGCCACCGGCACGGCCGCCGGCACCACGTCCAGCGAGGCCGTGCTCGGGGTGGCCGGGGTGTTGTCGAAGTGGCCGCGGGTGGCAAACCACACCGGCACCGCCAGCACAGCGGTGATACCGACGTACAGCACGCGTCGGCCGAGGTTCTCGGCGATACGGCGGGCACGCGGGGTATGGGTATGGCTGACCAGGGTGGGCGGGACCACCGCGCCGACCTGGGCCTGTTCCAGCAGCTGGCTGATATCCACGTTCAGCAGGCGCGCATAGCTGCGCAGCTGGCCGCGGACGAACACCGGGGCGCCGAGCTTCTGCCACTGTTCTTCTTCAAGCGACTTGACCACCTGGACCGGCATGCGCAGACGCTGGCCGACATCTTCAAGGGTCAGTCCGGCCGCCTCGCGGGCCTGGCGCAGGCGGGTGCCGCAACCGGCCGCAGTGTCGAGAGCGCTCACAGTCTGGTCATCAATCACAATGCATCAACCCTGGAGGTTAGGAGCCCGCGTCCTGCGGAAATTCCTGTCGAATCCGCTGAAGATAGCGATCGGATGCCGCCTGATCGCCCAGTCGCGCCTCGATTTCAGACGCAAGTTGTAACACGGAACGCGTGGCCGGTGCAGCCGCAATCCTACGTTCGGCGAAGGCGCGCGCCTCGAAGAACTGCCCCCGGCGGAAGTTGAGCTGCGCCATCGCCTCGAGGGCGACCGGGTTGGCCGGCACCGTGACCAGCGCCGCACGCAGGTCGCGCTCGGCCCGCTCCACCTGGCCGGCATCCAGCGCACAGCTGCCGGCGTTGGCCAGCGCTGCACCGGAGGAGGCATTGCCCGGCACCTGCAGCGCCCGGTCGAACCACACCAGCGATTCGGCAGCATTGCCGTGCTGGCACAACCAGGCACCGTAATTGTTGAGGACGTCGCCGCGCTGCGGGGCGAGTTCGGTGGCGCGGCGGAAGCCTTCGCCGGCCTGCTGCTGGCGGCCACGACGGTCTTCGATGCCGGCCATCAGCATGATCGCGTCCACGCCTTTGGGCTGCAGCTTCAGTGCCTGCCGCACCTTGCGCCCGGCCTCGTCCAGCTTGCCTTCCTGCATGTCGCGGGCTGCCAGGGCGAGCTGGTCCTGGTAGCGGAACTCCTCGCGTACCCCAGGTGCATCACGCACGTGGCGCTCCGGGGCAACCTCGCCGCCACGGGTGTATTCGTCGGGAAGCTGGGACTTGGCGGTCTTGCTGCAGCCACCGGCCGAAACGGCCAGTGCCCCTGCAATCAGGACTGGCCAGAGACGGTCACGCGGCCGCATCGCTCCCCTTCCCCGCCTGCAACGTCTTGTTGAATTCCGCCTGGCGGCGGGTGCGGTCCATCACCTGGCCCTTGAGCTGGCCACAGGCGGCGTCGATGTCGTCGCCACGGGTGCGGCGGACCATCGTCAGCACGTTGCTGTCGAGCAGGATCTTCTGGAAGGCGCGGATGTGCGCTTCTTCCGAACGCTCGTAGCGGGTGCCGGGGAACGGGTTGAACGGAATCAGGTTGACCTTGCCCGAATCCTTGGCCTGCACCGCGTTGTCGAACTGGCGCATCAGGCGGGCCAGTTCACGGGCATGCTCGGGCTTGTCGTTGATGCCCTTCATCAGGGTGTACTCGAAGGTGACCGACTCGCGGCGCTTGTTGGCGCGCAGGTAGCGGGCACACGAGGCCATCAGTTCGGCAATCGGGTACTTCCTGTTGAGCGGCACCAGGGTCTCGCGCAGCGCATCGTTCGGCGCATGCAGCGAAACGGCCAGCGACACATCACTTTCGCTGGACAGGCGGTCGATCTGCGGCACCAGGCCGGAGGTCGACAGGGTCACGCGCTTGTTGGCCAGGCCGTAGCCCAGATCGTCGCGCATCACGCTCATGGCGCGCACGACGTTGTCGAAATTCATCAGCGGCTCGCCCATGCCCATCATCACCACGTTGGTGAGGCGGCGCATCTGGTGCGGCACGTTGCCCAGGTGGCGTGCGGCAACCCAGACCTGGCCGATGATCTCGGCAGTGGTCAGGTTGCGGTTGAAGCCCTGGGTCGCGGTGGAGCAGAACGTGCAGTTCAGGCCGCAACCGACCTGCGAGGACACGCACAGCGTGCCGCGGGTCTTGTCGGGGATGTACACGGTCTC
>NZ_JBNNHG010000115.1:0-12918 GCF_050268705.1 Stenotrophomonas sp. NPDC077659
ATCGAAAAGGACGTGCTGGGCGTGGATGCCGACGGCAACGAGGTGCGCCTGAAGGACATCTGGCCGAGCGATGCCGAGATCGACGCGGTGGTGAAGGCCGCGGTGAAGCCCGAGCAGTTCCGCAAGGTCTACAACCCGATGTTCAACGTGCGCGTGGAGCATGGCGCCACGGTCAGCCCGCTGTACGACTGGCGCCCGCAGAGCACCTACATCCGCCGCCCGCCGTACTGGGAGGGTGCACTGGCCGGTGAACGCACATTGGCGGGCATGCGCGCGCTGGCGGTGCTGCCGGACAACATCACCACCGACCACCTCTCGCCATCGAACGCGATCATGGCCTCGAGCGCGGCCGGTGAGTACCTGGCGAAGATGGGCCTGCCGGAGGAGGACTTCAATTCCTACGCCACCCACCGCGGCGACCACCTGACCGCACAGCGCGCCACGTTCGCCAACCCGAAGCTGTTCAACGAGATGGTGCGCAACGACGACGGCAGCGTGAGGCAGGGTTCGCTGGCGCGCGTGGAGCCGGAAGGCAAGGTCATGCGCATGTGGGAAGCGATCGAGACCTACATGGACCGCAAGCAGCCGCTGATCATCATTGCCGGCGCCGATTACGGCCAGGGCAGCTCGCGTGACTGGGCCGCCAAGGGCGTGCGCCTGGCTGGCGTGGAAGCGATCGTGGCCGAAGGTTTCGAGCGGATTCACCGCACCAACCTGATCGGCATGGGCGTGCTGCCGCTGGAGTTCAAGCCGGGCACCACCCGCCTGACCCTGGGCATCGACGGCACCGAGACCTTTGATGTGGTCGGCGAGCGCACCCCGCGCGCCGAGCTGACCCTGGTCATCCACCGTCGCGATGGCCAGGATGTGGTCGTGCCGGTCACCTGCCGCCTGGACAGCGATGAGGAAGTGGCGATCTACGAAGCCGGGGGCGTGCTGCAGCGCTTCGCCCAGGATTTCCTTGAAGGCGCCAAGGTGGCGTAAGGCCGGGCTGAATGCCTGCCCCTGGTAGTCAGGGGCGGGCTTGTCCGACACGAGTGCGGGGTGCACACTGGCTTGGCAAAAACTGCCAAAGGAGAGTTTCATGGCCACCATGAACATTTCGCTGACCGATCCGCTCAAGCAGTTCGTGGATGACGAAGTGCGCGAAGGCGGCTACTCCAGTACGTCGGACTACGTGCGCGACCTGATCCGCCAGCGCCAGCGCAGCAAGGCCGAAGCGCTGCTCAAGCAGCTGATTGCGGAGGGACTGGCCTCGGGGCCGGCCGCTCCGGTCACCGGTGACACTTTCGAGCGAATGCGTCGTGAATTGACCGAAAGGATGGAGCGTGAAGGCGATTGAGTGGAGACCGAGGGCTGAGGAAGACGCGGCTGATGCAGCTCTGTGGTTCGCGCGGCAGGGGGGGCTGGCACTCGGTCAGCGATTTCTCGCAGAGCTGGAGACAACACTTCAACGCATCGCGATGTTTCCTGCCTCGGGTTCCGCAAGGCACGCCGAACTAGCAGCGCAGCTGCCTGGGCCGTTGCGATTCATGCGGGTCCCGGCCTTTGAACGCTATCTCATCTATTACCTCGATCTGCCCGACCGCGTGGATGTCATGCGTGTGTGGTGCGTTGATCGCGGCCTTGACGCATTGATGCAAGACATTTCCTGACATTCCAACGCGTGGATCCGACGATGACCTTCCTCCCGCAACTCCGTATTCCCGCCACCTACATGCGCGGCGGCACCAGCAAGGGCGTGTTCTTCCGCCTGCAGGATCTTCCCGTCGCTGCCCAGGTGCCGGGCGCGGCGCGCGATGCGCTGCTGATGCGTGTGATCGGTTCGCCCGATCCATATGGCAAGCACACCGACGGCATGGGCGGGGCCACGTCCAGCACCAGCAAGTGCGTGATCATCTCCACCGCCTCGGTGCCCGACCACGACGTGGATTATCTGTACGGCCAGGTGTCGATCGACACCGCCTTCGTCGACTGGAGCGGCAACTGCGGCAACCTCAGCACCGCCGTCGGCCCGTTCGCCATTGCCAACGGCCTGGTCGATCCGGCCCGGGTGCCGCGCGATGGCCTGTGCACCGTGCGCATCTGGCAGGCCAACATCGGCAAGACCATCATCGCGCACGTGCCGATGCGCGACGGCGAAGTACAGGAGACCGGTGATTTCGAGCTGGACGGCGTGACTTTCCCGGCCGCCGAGATCCAGCTGGAGTTCATCGATCCGTCCGACGACGGCGATGCCGGTGCGATGTTCCCCACCGGCAACCTGGTCGACACCTTGGACGTGCCGGGCGTGGGCAGCTTCGAGGTGACGATGATCACCGCAGGCATTCCGACCATCTTCCTCAATGCTGCCGACCTGGGCTACACCGGCACCGAGCTGCAGCCGGCCATCAACGAGGACAAGGCGGCCCTGCAGACGTTCGAGACCATCCGCGCCTACGGCGCGCTGCGCATGGGGCTGATCTCGAAACTGGAGGATGCCGCCACCCGCCAGCACACGCCGAAGGTGGCGTTCGTGGCGCCGGCGCAGGATTACGTGTCGTCCAGCGGCAAGGCCATTCCGGCCTCGGCCATCGACCTGCACGCGCGCGCGCTGTCGATGGGCAAGCTGCACCACGCGATGATGGGTACGGCAGCCGTCGCCATCGGTACTGCGGCGGCGATTCCGGGCACCCTGGTCAACCGCGCTGCAGGGGGCGGCGAGCGCGAGGCGGTAACCTTTGGCCATCCGTCCGGCACCCTGCGCGTGGGTGCGCAGGCCGGCCAGTTCGATGGCCAGTGGACCGTGACCAAAGCCATCATGAGCCGCAGTGCCCGGGTGCTGATGGAAGGCAAAGTGCGGGTGCCGGCCGATACCTTTTAACGCGGGACGGTTGCGGTAGCGCAGGCCGCTGGCCGGCAACCCCACGGGTCCTTGCATGCCGGTTGCCGGCCAGCGTCCGGCACTACCCGCATCGGGGCAATTGCCGGATCCGCGTCAATTCCCTGGCGCGGCGGCCCTATAATGGCCGCCTCGATCAAGGAGTGACGACATGAGCGGTCCGGCACGGCGGAAGCGGTGGGGTTGGGCGGCGGCGGTACTGGCAGGAGGCCTGTTGCTGGGCCTGGCCGGCTGTCGCAATGACAGCGGGCAGCTGCCCAAGGCCAGCGGCGAAGCCATCGCCACCAAGGCCGAGCAGGTGAAGGAGTTCACCCTGCTGCGTGCCTACCCGGACCAGAAGAGTGAAGGCCTGTCGCTGGCGCTGGAGTTCTCGCGCCCGCTGGTCGGCACCCAGGATTTCGACAAACTGGTGCGCTTCGAGGAAAAGGTCGGCACCGACGACAGCAGCTGGACCCTGTCCGATGACGGCCTGACCCTGCGCTATCCCTTCGTCGAAGCCGGCAAGGAATACAGCCTGGTGGTCTCTGAAGACCTGCTGGCCGCCGACGGCAGCCGCCTGGGCAAGGAACTGAAGCAGAAGGTGTTCAGCGGCGAGCTGAAGCCGGTGGCCGGTTTCGCTTCGCAGGGCAGTGTGCTGCCGGCCAAGGACAGCCGCGGCCTGCCCGTGGTGTCGGTAAACGTGCCGGAGGTGGACGTCGAGTTCCTGCGCGTGCGCGAAAAGGACCTGCCGACCTTCTTCAGCCAGTACCAGCGCGGCGGCCGCCGTGGCAGCTGGGAACTGAGCAGCGACTACGAGCGCAGCCCGATCAACAAGCTGGCCGAGCCGGTCTACGTCAACCGCTTCATCCTGGGCGGCAAGCAGAACGAGCGGGTACTGACCTACCTGCCGACCCAGGACATCAAGGAACTGCAGGAACCCGGCCTGTACTTCGCCCTGCTCAAGCGCACCGGTGACTATGAGGGCGAGTTCGACACCGCGTTCTTCTCGGTCAGCGACATCGGCCTGCACACCCGTGCCTACAAGGACAAGCTGTTCGTCCACACCGCCGGGCTGAAGGACGGCGCGGCACTGAAGAACGTCACCCTGCGTGTGCTCGATGCCAAGGGCGAGGTGGTGCTCAAGGGCAGCACCGACAGCAACGGCAACGCACTGCTGAACTACACCCTGGACGCCACCCACGTGCTGGTGGCAAGCAGCGGCAAGGACACCAGCTTCCTGCCGTTCAACCAGCCGGCGCTGGACCTGAGCGAATTCGCCGTGGCCGGCCGCGACAACGCCTGGTTCGACGTCTACGCCTGGTCCGGGCGTGACTTGTACCGTCCGGGTGAAACCGTGCGCCTGTCCGCGCTGCTGCGCGACAACGACGGCAAGCCGGTCAAGGCTCAGCCGGTGTTCCTGCGCCTGAAGCAGCCCGACGGCAAGACCTTCCGCGAGACCCGCCTGCAGCCGGGCGACCAGGGCTACATCAACTTCGAGCAGACCATCCCCGCCGAGGCGCCGACCGGACGCTGGCAGGTGGAATTCCGCACCGACCCGGCCAGCAAGGAAGCGATCCAGGGCATGACCCTGCGCATCGAGGAGTTCCTGCCCGAGCGCATGAAGCTGGACCTGGACAGCGCGCAGAAGACGCTGAAGCCGGGCGAAGACCTGCGCCTGCAGGCCAACGGCGCTTACCTGTATGGCGCGCCGGCCGATGGCAACCGCTTCACCGCGCGCCTGGCCGTGGCCGCCGAGCAGCAGCCGGTGGAAGGCCTGCCGGGCTACTTCTTCGGTGACCCGACCCTGCAGCTGCCGCGCGAAGCCAAGGATGTGGTCGACACCACGCTGCCGGCCAATGGCCAGCTGCGCGAGGATGTGGCGCTGCCGGAAGAAGCCGCCAAGGCCAAGGCACCCATCGCCGTGGTGCTGTCGGGCAGCCTGTACGAAACCGGTGGCCGTACGGTCACCCGCACCCTCAAGCGTGTCATCTGGCCGGCCGCTGCACTGGTCGGCGTGCGCCCGCTGTTCAACCCCGATGACGGTGCCGATTCGAACGGCAATGCCCGCTTCGAGCTGATGCGCGTGGACGCCGCCGGCAAGCCGCAGCCGGCCAAGGGCCTGAAAGTCACTCTGGTGCGCGAACTGCGCGACTACCACTGGACCTTCAACGACAACCGCTGGGACTACGATTTCACCCGCCGTTTCGAGAACAAGGAAACCCGCACCGTCGACGCCGGCAGCAGCGCGGTGGCCTTCGATTTCCCGGTGGAGTGGGGCGAGTACCGGGTGGATGTGTTCGATCCGACCACCGGCCTGACCAGCCGCTATCCGTTCCGCGCCGGCTGGAGCTGGGGCGATGACAACCGCGGCCTGGATGCACGCCCGGACAAGGTCAAGCTGGGCCTGGACAAGACCGGCTACAAGGCCGGTGACACCCTGCAGGTGACGGTGACCCCGCCGCATGCCGGCAAGGGCATCCTGATGGTCGAGAGCGACCGCATGCTGTACGTGCAGGAGATCGACGCCAAGCCGGGTGCCACCTACAAGATCCCGGTCACCGCCGACTGGGAGCGTCACGACGTCTACATTACCGCCCTGGTGTTCCGCGGCGGCAGTGCGCCCAGCAAGATCACCCCGGCCCGTGCCGTGGGCGTGGTGCACGTGCCGATGGACCGCAAGGGCCGCACTGTGGCCGTGGGCCTGGTCGCGCCCAAGCAGATGCGTCCGGAACAGGACCTGCCGGTGACGGTCAGCGCACCGCAGCTGGCCGGCAAGGCCGCGCACGTCACCGTTTCGGCGGTGGACGTGGGCATCCTCAACATCACCCGCTTCCCGGTGCCCGATGCCGGCGCGCACTTCTTCGCCCAGCGTCGCCTCGGCATCGATGCCTACGACATCTACAGCCGGGTGATCGAAAGCTTCGACGGCAGCAACGGCAAGTTGAAATTCGGTGGCGACATGGCCCTGCAGGCGTTGCCGCAGGCCAAGCGCCCGACCGCGCGCGTGCAGACCGTGGACCTGTTCTCCGGCCCGGTGCAGCTCGATGCCAAGGGCAATGCGCGCATCCGCCTGAAGGTGCCCGACTTCAATGGCACCCTGCGTGTGTCCGTGCTGGTCTACAGCGATGACCATTACGGCAAGCGTGACGTGGAAACCGTGGTCCGCGCGCCGATCCTGGCCGAGGCCAGCATGCCGCGCGTGCTCGCGCCGGGCGACCGCAGCACCGTCACCCTGGACGTGCAGAACTTCACCGGCAAGACCGGCCAGTTCAATGTGAAGGTGGACACCGAGGGCCCGCTCAACCTGGGCGAGGGTAGTCGCAGCGTGCAGTTGACTGCCGATGCCAAGACCACGCTCAGCTTCCCGCTGTCGGCGCGCGAGGGCAACAGCGTTGCCAAGGTGCGGGTGCGCGTGGATGGCAATGGCTTCAAGGCCGACCGCCATTACGAACTGCCGGTGCGTGCGGCGTGGCCGCAGGTGCTGCGTTCGCAGGTACGTACGCTGGATCCACTGGCCGCGGTCAGCCTCGACAACAGCCTGACCGAGGGCCTGATGGCCGACTCGGTCAATGCCCGCCTGCTGGTCAGCCCGCTGCCGCCGATCCCGTTCGCCAGTGCCCTGCAGGGCGCGCTGAACTACCCCTATGGCTGTGCCGAGCAGACCACCAGCAAGGGTTACGCCGCGCTGATCCTGGACCAGGCCACCTCGTCGATGCTCGGCACCGACGGCCTGGATGCCAAGACCCGCCGCGAGCGCATGGAAGGTGCATTCGGTCGGCTGGCCTCGATGCAGGTGGCCAACGGCAATTTCTCCATGTGGGGTGACGATGGCTACGTGAACCCGTGGCTGACCCCGTACATCACCGAGTTCCTGCTCGATGCCAAGGACGGTGGCTTCGCCGTGCCGGACAACGTGCTGCAGAAGGCGCTCAACCGCCTGAGCGAGGATCTGCTGTCCGGCGGCAATCAGTTCTACGGGCACGATGACCGCGAGAAGCTGAAGTTCGCCAACCAGGCGTATTCCGGCTACGTGCTGGCCCGCGTCAACCGCGCGCCGCTGGGCACGCTGCGCACGCTGTACGACAACGAGCGCGGCAAGGCGGTCGGCGGCCTGTCGCTGGTCCACCTGGGCGTGGCGCTGTCGCTGCAGGGCGATGGCAAGCGCGGCCAGGCGGCGATTGCTGCCGGTTTCGCCAAGTCCAGCAGCGAGCGTCCGTCGTACTTCGGCGATTACGGCAGCGCCATCCGCGATGACGCGCTGATGATCGCCCTGACCCATGAAAACAAGCTGGCCAAGCCGGCCTGGGATGCACGCGCGGTCGATCTTGGCCGTGGTCTGGATGCCCGCCGCAACGCCGGCTGGATGTGGTTGAGCACGCAGGAGCAGGTCGCCATTGCCCGCCTCGGCAAGGCACTGGCCGCCAACCAGAAGGCGCTGGTGGCCGGTGAACTGGTGATCGGTGGCAACAGTGAAACCATCGGCGAGCGCAAGCTGTTCGGCCGCAACTTCACCGGCAGCGAACTGGCCAGCGGCGTGCGCTTCACCCCGCAGGGCCAGCCACCGATGTTCGCCAGCATCGACGTGGCCGGCATCCCGCGCAGCGCGCCTGCGCCGGACAACAGCGTGCTGGGCGTCGAGCGGACCTACTTCGGCACCGACGGCAAGCCGTGGACGCCGGGTCCGCTGAAGGAAGGCGAGGCGCTGATCGTGCGCGTCACCATCCGCTCCGATACGCAGATGCCCGATGCACTGCTGACCGACCTGCTGCCGGCCGGCCTGGAGATCGAAAACTTCAACCTGGGCGATGCCAAGCAGTGGGCCGATGTGGTGGTCGATGGCATCACCGTCAGCGACCGCAGTTCTGCGTCCGACACCAAGCACGAGGAGTTCCGCGACGACCGGTACGTGGCGGCGCTGAAACTGTCGCGTGGTGGCAAGGCCAACGTGTTCTACCTGGTGCGTGCGGTGACTCCGGGCACCTACTCGGTGCCGCCGCCGCTGGTGGAGGACATGTATCGCCCGCAGCTGCGTGGCGTGGGCCGCAGCAACCCGACTACGATCACGGTGGTCCAGCCGTGACAGCGCGGACGGGCCGCGACGGCGCGGCCCGTCCCGCCGGCAAGCTGCAATGAAGATGGACGGGACGACACGGCGCGCAGCCCTGCTGCGCCGGCTGCAACCGTTGTTGCCTTGGCTGCGCTGGGGCACGGCCGTGCTGCTGGTGCTGCTGCTGGTACTGGATGTCGCGTTCCCGCCGCCGCTGCCGAAGCAGCGCGATACCAGCACCCTGGTGGTGGCCGCCGACGGCAGCCCGCTGCGCGCCTTCGCCGATGCCGAAGGTGTATGGCGTTACCCGGCCTCGGCCGACAGCGTCTCGCCGCTGTACCTGCAGGCGCTGCTGACCTACGAAGACCGCTGGTTCTGGCATCACCCCGGCATCAATCCGCTGGCCATCCTGCGTGCCGGTGGCCAGCTGCTGCGCGGCGGCCGCATCGTCTCCGGCGGCTCGACCCTGACCATGCAGGTCGCGCGCATTCTCGACCCGCATTCGCGCACGCCATGGGGCAAGCTGAAGCAGATGCTGCGCGCGGTGCAGCTGGAAGTGCATCTGTCGAAGGCGCAGATCCTGGCGCTGTACCTGGAACGTGCGCCCTACGGTGGCACCATCGAAGGCGTGGAAGCGGCCAGCTGGGCCTATCTCGGCAAGCCGGCCACGCAGCTGTCGCACGCCGAGGCGGCGCTGCTGGCGGTGCTGCCACAGGCACCGAGCCGGCTGCGCCCGGATCGCCACCCGGACGCAGCGCAGAAAGCGCGCGACAAGGTGCTGGCGCGCATGGCCGAGCTGGGCGTGTGGACACCGGACGAAGTGGACGATGCCCGCATCGAGAACGTGGTCGCGCGTTCGCTGCGCCCGCCGATGCATGCGGCGCTGCTGGCGCAGCGACTGCACTCGGCACATCCCGGCCAGGCACGCATCCAGAGCAGCATCGACCTCGACCTGCAGCGCACGCTGGAGGAGCGCGTGGCCAGCTATTTCTCCACACTGCCCGAGCGCACCTCGGCGGCCCTGCTGGTGGTCGACAACCAGACCCTGCAAGCACGTGCCTACGTCGGCACGCTGTCTTTCGGTGACCGCCAGCGGCTGGGCCATGTGGACATGGTGCAGGCCTGGCGCTCGCCGGGCTCGACCCTCAAGCCCTTCCTGTACGCGATGGCGCTGGACGATGGCCTGATCCATTCGGAAAGCCTGCTGGTGGATGCGCCACAGAGTTTCGGCAGCTATCGGCCGGGCAATTTCGACGAGGCTTTCAACGGCCCGGTCGGTGCGTCCAGCGCGCTGCGCCTGTCGCTGAACGTGCCGGCGGTGGACCTGCTGCAGCGGGTGGGCTCGGCGCGCTTCGCCGCGCGTCTTTCGCATGCGGGCATCCAGCTGCGATTCCCGCCGGGCAGTTCGCCGAACCTGTCGCTCATTCTTGGCGGCACCGGCGCGCGGCTTGAGGATCTGGTCGGCGCCTTCGCTGCACTCAACCGCAACGGCATCGCCGGCCGTGTGCGCTACACCGACGAAGAGCCGATGATCGAGCGGCGCCTGGCCTCGCCCGGCGCCAGCTGGATCGTGCGCGAGATGCTCGAATCCAACCCGCGCCCGGGCTATGGCGTGGGCACCTTCGATGTCGGCGGCCGCCCGCGCGTGGCCTGGAAGACCGGCACCAGCTATGGCTACCGCGACGCGTGGGCCATCGGCAGTACGCGCCACTACACCGTGGGCGTGTGGGTGGGGCGGCCCGATGGCACGCCCCTGCCGGGCCAGTACGGCGCGGTGACGGCGTTGCCGTTGATGTTCGAAGTGGTGGACAGCCTGCCGCGCCAGCCCGGCGATGCCGCCGCCGCACCGATGCCGGCCAGCGTCAGCCGTGCCGACGTCTGCTGGCCTACCGGTGAACGGGCCGAATCGTTGCCGGCCGCCTTGTGCCAGCGGCGCATGCCGGCGTGGCTGCTGGATGGCGGCGTGCCGCCGACCTTCCCCGAGCGTGAGGCCCGTCGCTGGCAGCCGGGCCGGCAGCGTTACATCGCCGATGCGCGCACGGGCCAGCGGCTTTCCGCCGACTGCAGCGCGCCACACGCGGAAGTGGAGCGCGAGATCGCGCGCTGGCCGGCGCTGCTGTCACCGTGGTTGCCCAAGGCCACGCGCGATGCGTCGCAGTTGCCGGCACTGGCCGCCGACTGCCGGGATGATGGCCGCGAAGCGAGCGTGGCCCTGCACATCGATGGGTTGAACGATGGCGCAGCGTTGGCCCGGGCCCCCAACGCACAGCATGGCGTGCGCCTGCAGCTGCGCGCGCTGGGCAGCGAGCAGGCGGTGGACTGGCTGCTGGATGGGCGCTGGATCGCCCGCACCCAAGGCGCGCAGCTGATGCAGCGTGAGTTCGCTGATCCAGGTGCGCACACGCTTACCGCGCTGGCCACCGATGGCGCGTGGACGCAGGTGCGGTTCACGGTCATCCGCTGACGCCGGGCATGGCCCGGCGCTACCGGTTTGACCACTGAAATGCTCTGGTAGAGCCGAGCCCGTGCTCGGCTGCTTCTGCGCGGCGCATTCGGCGGTCTCAGCCGAGCGTGGGCTCGGCTCTACAGCGGTGCGCGTGCGTCACCGCTATTTCCCGATCCACCCGTCCAGCAGATCGGCGAACTCATCGGCGTGTTCCTCTTCCTGCGCCAGGATCTCTTCGAGGATGCGCTTGGTGGTGGTATCGCGGTCGCCGACAACGGCGATCATCTCGCGGTAGCTGTCGATGGCGATCCGCTCGGCCACCAGGTTTTCGCGCACCATGTCGCGCAGGTCGGTGCCCTCCTTGTACTCGGCATGCGAGCGCGCGGTCAGCGTGTCCGGATTGAAATCCGGCTCGCCGCCCAGCTGCACGATGCGCTCGGCCAGCTTGCCGGCATGGGCCTGTTCCTGCTGCGCATGTTCGAGGAACTCGGCTTTCACCGCATCGGCGAGCATGCCCTTGGCCATGTAGAAGTGGCGGTAATAGCGCAGCACGCACACATATTCCGTGGCCAGTGCATCGTTGAGCAGCTTGATGACCGCCTTGCGGTCAGCGCTGTAGCTGTCGGTGATCGCACCGTCCTCGATGTTGCGCCGCGCGCGCTCACGCAGGGTCTTGCGGTCGCTGATGCCGGGCACCGGGGTGCTGGGCTTGGCAGTGGACTTGCTGGCTTTGGCTGGCTTGTTGGACATGGCTGGCCGGTTCCTCGTGCGGTGGGGTGTCAGGTGGGAAGGTGCTCCAGCACGTAGTCGGCCGAGGACACCTCGAACTGGCCGGGCTCCTCGATCCAGACGGCACGTACTACGCCGTCATCGACGTACAGGGCAAAGCGGCGCGAACGGATGCCCATGCCCGAGGCGCTGGCATCCAGCTCCAGGCCCAGTGCACGGGTCAGCTCGGCATTGCCGTCGGACAGCATCAGCAGCCCCTCCGGAACATGCTGGTCAGCTGCCCAGGCCTTCATCACGAACGGATCGTTCACCGCCATGCAGTACACATCGATGCCGCGCTGGCGGAACGTGGCAAACGCTTCGACGAAGCCGGGCAGGTGTCGGGCGGAGCAGGTGGGGGTGAAGGCGCCGGGCACGGCGAACAGCACCACCCGCCGCCCGTCGAACAGGGCGTGGGTGTCCAGTGTTTCGATGCCCTCGCGGATGCGCTTGAGGGTCACTTCCGGAATGCGGTCGCCGACGTGGATGGTCATGGGAGCTCCTTGCTGGGGCAGGCTAGTGGGGCCGGTGGGAGGGAGGCGTCAAGACATTGGAAACCCGGCGTGCACACCCCACTGTGAAGGGCGCGGCAGGGCAGGCGTCCAGCTTCAGCCTGGGGCAGGGCGGTGACCGCTGCATTGCGTTGGATCAGTCGGCGTCACCGGCGCGGCACGGGCAGCGGCGTAGCATGCCGGCGCGTAGAATGAACCCGGGGCGGCGCCACCGGCGCGGCCGAAGCAGATCGAGGTAGCTGGATGGAATTCAAGGATTACTACGCCACCCTGGGGGTGGAACCGAGTGCGGGTGAGGCCGAAATCAAGACTGCCTACCGCCGGCTGGCACGCAAGTACCATCCGGATGTAAGCAAGGAGGCCGGCGCCGAGGACAAGTTCAAGGCGGTCAACGAGGCCTACGAGGCGCTGCGCGATCCGGAAAAGCGCGCAGCCTATGACCAGCTGCGCGCGCAGGGCTATCGCCCCGGCGAGGAATTCAACGTGCCGCCGAACTACGGCGGTGGCGGGGGCTTCAATTTCGAGGAAGTGTTCGGCGGCGGTGGTGCCGGCGGCGGTTTCAGTGATTTCTTCGAAAGCCTGTTCGCGCGCCAGCGCGGCGGCCAGGGCGCAGGCCCCGGCCCGGGCTTCAGCAGCCACGGCCAGGCGCCCAACCGTGATACCCGGGCCAAGCTGTCGGTGCCGCTGGAGGCGGCCTACAGCGGTGACAGCCTGCGCATCACGGTCAACGGCAAGCAGCTGGATGTGCGTGTGCCCAAGGGCATCCGCCCGGGCCAGGTGATCCGCCTGGCTGGGCAGGGCAACCAGGGCGGCAACCTGCTGCTGGAAGTGGAGTACGCCGCCCACCCGCAGTTCGAGGTCGACGGCCGCAACATCCTCCACACCCTGTCGGTGACCCCGTGGCAGGCCGCGCTGGGGACCAGCATCAGCGTGCCGACCCTGGGCGGTGCGGTGGAACTGAAGATTCCGGCCGATTCCGATGCCGGCCGCAAGCTGCGCCTGCGCGGCCGCGGCCTGCCGGGCAACCCGGATGGCGACCAGATCGTGGAACTGGAGATCGTGGCGCCGGCGGCGACCGACGAGGCCCAGAAGAAGGCCTACCGCAACCTGGCAAAGGCCTTCGGCGAAACAATCTGAGGGTAGCGCCGGGTCACGCCCGGCGGCTTTGACATGTAGAGTCGAGCCATGCTCGACTGCCGCCGGCAAAAAAAAGACCAAATGCTCGAAGGAAAAAAAAAATCAGAAAAACACAGCGCCCGCAACCCCCCACACCAAAATCACAAGA
>NZ_JBNNHG010000116.1:0-12484 GCF_050268705.1 Stenotrophomonas sp. NPDC077659
CGGGTAGCACGGACGAGGTGCCGTGCACGGTGCTTCTGGACGAGGCGGTCGAGCACCACGTACATCGAGTAGTCGAGGTAGGCGCGTTCGGCGTACTCGCGCAGCGGCAGTTGTTCGAAACCGTGGAACACGGGGCGGGCAGGTTCGGTCATGCGGCGTTGTTACCTATGTCGGGAGGCGAAGACGGCGGTCGGCGCTCTCAATACGCTGATTATCCGGATGCGGCGGGGGATGCCAAGCCACGTGCCGGATCCAGCCCCGGTTCCAGGCCATGGCCGACCCGCGCCAGGTAGCGCCCGGGCGGCAGACCGAAGTGGCGGCGGAACACGGTGACGAAGGCGCTGGCGCTGCTGAAGCCCAGGGCATGGGCGATGTCGGCCACCCCGCGGCCTTCGCTGAGCTGGCGCAGGGCCTCGGCCAGGCGGGCCTGTTGCCGCCATTGGGCGAAGCTGAGGGTGGTCTCGTCGCGGAAGTGGCGGGTCAGGCTGCGCGGCGACAGCCCGGCCCAATGCGCCCATTCGGCCAGGCTCCGCTCGTCGGAAGGCTCGGCCAGCAGCTGTGAGGCGATCTTCAGCAGGCGGCGGTCGCGCGGCATCGGCAGATGCATGCGCTGGCGCGGTGCGGTGCGGATCTCATCGCGCATGACGTTGAGGATGTGCTCGCGGTCCTCGCTGAGGGCGTAGTCCAGCGGCCATTCGCAGATGCGCTCGGCCACGGCCTGGGCCAGCTTGGACAGGCCCAGCACGCAGGGGTCGGAAGGCAGATCGGTACAGGCGGGTGCGGCCAGGGCCATTCCCCAGCCGCGCATCGGCCCGTCCAGGCTGACCGTGTGCGGTTCACGCGGCGGCATCCAGCCAGCCGAGCCGGGTGCCAGCGACCAGGTGCCGTGCGAGGTGCGGGTGGTCAGCAGGCCGCGTTCGACATAGATCAGCTGCGCGCGGGCGTGGTGGTGCCAGTCCACTTCACGGGCCAGGCCCTGCGGGCTGTCGAAGCGGAAACCGATGACCGGCGGGCCGTCATTGCGCTCGAACCAGTCCAGCGCGACCTCGCGCAGCAGGGTGGGCGGCCCCGGTTCGCCGGCGGTCACGACCGACGGGGGTGGCTGGAATGTGACATTCATTGGCTGGATTGTACTACCGGGCCAGATCCGGACGCCATTAAGGTAGCGCCCTCACTGATCGAGCCCGTTGCTGCAACACAGCATTCGATGCCAGATCAAATATTTCCATTGAGAAATATTTTTTTTGGAAGAAAATGCTCCCCCATGACCTGTCCGTCCTCCAATCCCCCCAGCTTCGGGCTGTTGCTGCGCCAGGTGCGTGACGGCCTGGTCCGCCAGCTCGATGCGTCCATGGCCGAGGAAGACCTCGGCATCGGCTTCACCCATTACATCGGCCTGAAGCTGCTGGCCCGCATGGCGCCGTGCACCGCCAACGAACTGGCCCAGGCCATCGACCAGGTGCCCAGTGCGGTGACCCGCCTGCTGGACAAGCTGGAAGCCCTGGGATGTGTACGGCGCGAGCCGCACAGCCAGGACCGGCGGGCCCTGCAGATCGTACTGACCGATGAAGGCCGTGCCCTGTGGGCGCGCCTGCAGCAGCGCGGCGACGCGGTGATGGATGACGCCCTGCGTGATCTGTCCGCCGACGAACGCACGCTGCTGTTGTCCCTCCTGACCCGAATCCGCGATTCCCTGACGACCCCATGAACCCGATCCCGCATCCCACTCTCCGCCGGTCCGGGCGCGCGCTGCTGGTTTCAGCGCTGGCCCTGGCCCTGGCCGCCTGCGCCAGCAGCCGTGGCCTGAACCCGCAGGGCCACGTGCTCGACGTGGACAGCCTGCACAGCGAACGCACCCTGGCCGATAGCGACCTGAGCGCCACCGGCTTCCCGGCGCAGGACTGGTGGAAGGCGCTGGGCGATACCCAGCTTGACGTCCTCATCGCCGAAGGCCTTGCCGGCCACCCGAGCCTGGACGCAGCCGATGCGCGCCTGCGCCAGGCCCAGTCGCAGGTGGGCACCGCGCGCGCTGACCGCCTGCCCAGCCTGTCGGTGTCCGGTGGCTACACCGGCCTGCGCCTGCCCGAATCCATGCTCGGTGACGAGCTGGGTGGCCGCTACGGCGGCAGCAGCCAGGTCGCCTTCGATTTCAGCTACGGCATCGACCTGTGGGGCGGCAAGCGCGCTGCCTGGGAAGCGGCCGTCGACGGCGCCCATGCCGCCACCGTGGATGCACAGGCCGCACGCCTGAATCTGTCCACCGGCATTGCCCAGGCCTATACGGAACTGGCCTATGCCTGGCAGCTCAACGACGTTGCCGAGGAAGAACTGGCGCGCTCGCAGAAGTCGCTGGAACTGACCCGCCAGCGCCGCAGCGCCGGCATCGACAGTGACCTGCAGGTGCGCCAGGCCGAAGCCCGCGTGCCGGCCGCGCAGCAGCTGCTGCTGGCCGCGCAGCAGCGCATCGATGCCGCCCGCACCGCGTTGGCCGCGCTGGTCGGCAAGGGCCCGGACCGTGGCCTGTCGATCGAGCGCCCGCAGGCGCTGAATCCGCTGGCGCTGCAGCTGCCGGGTGTGCTGCCCAGCGAACTGCTGGGCCGTCGCCCGGATATCGTCGCCGCGCGCTGGCGCGTGGAAGCGGCCGAAAAGCAGATCAAGGTTGCCAAGACGAAGTTCTATCCCAGCTTCAACCTGACCGCGCTGGCCGGCGTGGTTGCGCCGAACGTCGGTGACCTGCTGAAGAGCAGCTCCACCTTCGCCTACATCGGCCCGGCGCTGAGCCTGCCGATCTTCGAAGGCGGCAAGCTGCGCGCCAACCTGGACAACACCGACGCGCAGTACGACCTGGCAGTGGCCAACTACAACCAGGCCGTGCTGGACGCGCTGCGCGACGTAGCCGACCAGGTCAACGCGGTGCGTTCGCTGGCGCAGCAGGCGCAGGCACAGCAGCAGGCGGTGGACACCGCCCGCGCAGCGCATGATCTGGCCCAGCAGCGGTACCGCGCCGGCATCGGCAGCTACCTGGACGTGCTCAGCGCACAGTCCATCCTGCTGCAGTCGCAGCAGCAGCTGGCCGGCCTGCAGTCGCAGCAGGTGCAGACCTCGGTGCGCCTGAGCAAGGCGCTGGGCGGTGGTTTCCAGCCCAGTGACGCCGACGCCGCACCGGTCGCCTCCCATTCCGATTCCTCGCATTCCTGAAGACCCACGCCATGAGCCAGACCCAAGACACCGCGGCCCCGGCCGCCTCCAATCGCCGCGGCAACCTGCTGCGCGGCCTGTTCGTCATCGTCGTGCTGCTGCTTGCCGCACTGGCGCTGTGGTACTTCATGTTCGGCCGCTGGTTCGAAGAAACCGACGATGCCTATGTACAGGGCAACCAGGTGCAGATCACCCCGCTGGTGGCCGGTACCGTGGTTGCCATCAATGTGGATGACGGCATGCGTGTCGAGCGCGGCCAGCTGCTGGTGCAGCTGGACCCGGCCGATACCACCGTCGCTCTGCAGCAGGCCGAGGCCAACCTGGCCAAGACCGTGCGCCAGACCCGCGGCCTGTACCGCAGCGTGGAGGGCGCGCAGGCTGACCTGAATGCCCGCCAGGTGACACTGAAGCGCGTGCGCGACGATTTCGCCCGCCGCAAGGACCTGGCCGCCACCGGCGCCATTTCCAACGAAGAACTGGCCCACGCCCGTGACGAACTGGCCGCAGCCGAAGCCGCTGTGGCCGGTTCGCGCGAGACCGTCGAACGCAACCGTGCGCTGGTCGATGACACCGTCATCGCCACCCAGCCGGACGTGCTGGCCGCCGCCGCGCAGCTGCGCCAGGCCTTCCTCAACAATGCCCGCGCCGGCATCGTCGCGCCGGTCACCGGCTATGTCGCCCGTCGTTCGGTGCAGGTGGGCCAGCGCGTGCAGCCGGGCAATGCCCTGATGGCCGTGGTGCCGACCGAGCAGATGTGGGTGGAAGCCAACTTCAAGGAAACCCAGCTGCGGCACATGCGCCTGGGCCAGGAAGTGGAGCTGAAGTCGGACCTGTATGCCGGTGACGTGAAGTACAAGGGCCGCATCCAGAGCCTGGGCCTGGGCACCGGTTCGGCGTTCTCGCTGCTGCCGGCGCAGAACGCCAGCGGCAACTGGATCAAGATCGTGCAGCGCGTGCCGGTGCGCATCGCCATCGATGCCAAGCAGCTGGCCGACCACCCGCTGCGCATCGGCCTGTCTATGAAGGCCGAAGTGAGCCTGCGCGACCAGAAGGGCGAAGTGCTGCCGACCGCCGCTGCCAAGGGCACGGTGTTCGACACCGATGTGTATGCAAAGCAGCTGCATGATGCCGACGAGGTGATCCACACGATCATCGAAGGCAACCTGCCGGCGAACGCGGGCTGAGGTCGACATGTCCGCACAAGCTCCAGCGGCGCCCGGCACGCCGGGCGCACCGGCGGCGCCGGGTGCGGCCTCCGGGTTCCTGCCGCCCAGCGTGGCCCTGTGCACCGTCGGCCTGGCGATGGCCTCGTTCATGCAGGTGCTCGACACCACCATCGCCAACGTCTCGCTGCCGACCATCGCCGGCAACCTTGGCGCCAGCTCGCAGCAGGCGACCTGGGTCATCACCTCGTTCGCGGTCAGCACGGCCATCGCGCTGCCGCTGACCGGCTGGTTGAGCCGTCGCTTCGGCGAACGCAAGCTGTTCATCTGGGCCACCCTGGCGTTCGTCATCACCTCGCTGCTGTGCGGCCTGGCGCAGAGCATGGGCATGCTGGTGCTGTCGCGTGCGCTGCAGGGCTTCGTGGCCGGTCCGATGTACCCGATCACCCAATCGCTGCTGGTGTCGATCTATCCCCGCGAGAAACGTGGGCAGGCGCTGGCGCTGCTGGCGATGATCACCGTGGTGGCGCCGATCTGCGGGCCCATCCTCGGTGGCTGGATCACCGACAACTACAGCTGGGAATGGATCTTCCTGATCAACGTGCCGCTGGGCATTTTCGCTGCGCTGGTGGTGGGCAACCAGTTGAAGGGGCGCCCGGAGCACATTGAAAAGCCGAAGATGGATTACGTCGGCCTGATCACCCTGGTGATCGGCGTGGGCGCGCTGCAGCTGGTGCTCGACCTGGGCAACGACGAAGACTGGTTCTCCTCGACGAAGATCGTGGTGCTGGCCTGCATCGCGGTGGTGGCCCTGGCGGTGTTCCTGATCTGGGAGCTGACCGACAAGGATCCCATCGTCGACCTGAAGCTGTTCCGCCACCGCAACTTCCGCGCCGGTACGCTGGCGATGGTGGTGGCCTATGCGGCGTTCTTCAGCGTGTCGCTGCTGATTCCGCAGTGGCTGCAGCGTGACATGGGCTACACCGCCATCTGGGCGGGCCTGGCCACGGCACCGATCGGCATCCTGCCGGTCATCATGACGCCGTTCGTGGGCAAGTACGCCTCGCGCTTCGACATGCGCATGATCGCCTCGTTCGCCTTCGTGTTCCTGTCGTTCACCAGCTTCCTGCGCTCGGACTTCAACCTGCAGGTGGACTACGCGCACGTGGCCGGCGTGCAGCTGATCATGGGTATTGGCGTAGCGCTGTTCTTCATGCCGGTGCTGCAGATCCTGCTGTCGGACCTGGATGGTCGCGAGATCGCGGCGGGTTCGGGCCTGGCCACGTTCCTGCGTACGCTGGGCGGCAGCTTCGCCGCGTCGCTGACCACGTGGCTGTGGGCGCGCCGTACCCAGGTGCACCATGCCGACCTGACCGAACACATCTCGGCCTACCAGCCGGGCATGCAGGATCAGGTGGTGGCGATGGGGCAGGGCGACCTGCAGCATGGCGCGGCGGTGCTCAACAACATGATCAACCACCAGGCCTCGCAGATGGCGTTCAACGACATCTTCTACCTGCTGGGCTGGACGTTCCTGGCGATCATCGCGTTCCTGTGGCTGGCCAAGCCGCCCTTCGGTGCAGGTGCAGGCGCGGCCTCCGCCGGCGGGCATTGATCGATCGGTGTTGATGGAAAAACAAAACCCCGCCGGAAGGCGGGGTTTTTGTTTGTGGCGCATCCACGCATGGCGTGGATCTACTGCGGGTTGGTTCGTCCAGTAGATCCACGCCATGCGTGGATGGATCCCGCACCCGCGTAATTCCCGAACGCCGGACATGAAAAAACCCGCTTTCGCGGGTTTGATCATTTGCTGAGTCATGGTGCCCAGAAGAGGACTCGAACCTCCACGAAGTTGCCCCCGCTAGCACCTGAAGCTAGTGCGTCTACCAATTCCGCCACCTGGGCGACTCAGGAGACGAATTGTGCGGGACGGCAGAGGATGTGTCAACAACATTTCACGCTTTTATCTGCGTCGGTACGCCGAGGTGCAGCAGCAGGCTGCGCATCGCCGGTGAGAGCCGCGTCCAGTCGGCAAAACAGGCGCACAGCCGACGTTGCGCCCAGGCATCGGCAAGCGGTACCGCGACGGTGTGCGTGCTGCGCCGATGCTGCCGCGCGATCGTGCGCGGCACGATGCCAACGCCGATTCCGTGCCCGACCATCGTGCACAGGCCTTCAAAGGTCTTCATGCGGATGCGCACGTCCAGGCGTCGGCCTGCCTTGCCCGCGAGTTCTTCCACGTAGGTCTGCAGCGCGTTGCCATCGGCCAGCGCGACGAAGGTTTCGCCGAGCACGTCGACGAAGTCGAGCGAGCGCCGGGCAGCGAAGCGATGGCCGGCGGGCAGCAGCATCACCAGCGGATCTTCGGACACGACTTGCCGTTGCAGGCCCTCGGCGGGCACGGCATCGCTGATGATGCCCGCTTCGGCCTGGCCGGCGCTGAGCGCGCGCACGACCTCGGTGCTGGTGCGTTCGTGCAGCTCCACGTGCAGGCGCGGGCGCTGTGCCAGCCAGGGCGCAAGCCGCGACGGCAGGTAGTTGGTCAGTGCCGCAGTGTTGGCATACAGATGCAGGGTGCCGCGTGCGCCGTGGGCAAAGGCCTCCATCTCGCCGCGCAACTGCGCTTGCTGCTGCAGGATCAGCCGCGCATGGTGGGCGAGGGCGGCCCCCGCTTCGGTCAGGCTGACCCCGCGCGGGTGCCGGTTGAGCAGGGCGGTGCCCGCATCCGCTTCAATCGCGCGCACGCGTTCACTGGCCGAGGCGAGAGCGAGATTGGCCTGGGCGGCGCCTGCGGTGATGCTGCCGGCATCGGCCACGGCAAGGAACAGACGCAGGTCGGCGATATCCATCCGCATGTGAGGTGCTCCGGTCGGGGCCTGCCTTCGGCTTTTCCGAAGGCTGTGGCGGCAAGACCGCATTGTGCGCCCGTGCGGCGCCGGGTCCAATGGCGGCATGAACGAGGCGATGTACTTCTATGGGTTGCTGGTGGTGGTGTTCGTGCTGGCCGGCGTGGTCAAGGGCGTGACCGGCATGGGTCTGCCGACGGTGGCGATGGGCCTGCTCGGCGGTGCGCTGTCGCCGGTGGCGGCCGCGTCGATGCTGTTCATTCCCACTTTCGTCACCAATGCGTGGCAACTGCTGTCCGGCCCCTCGCTGGGCCCTACCGTGCGGCGGCTGTGGCCGATGATGCTGGCGGTGATGGTGGTCACGCTGGGCGCGGCCGCGCTGCTGGTGCGGGTGGATCGCACCTGGTCGCGCGTGGCGCTGGGCGTGGCGCTGGTGGTGTATACGCTGTACGCGCTGCTGGCACCGGTGTTCCGCGTGCCGCCGCAGCGCGAGCGCTGGCTGGGGCCGCTGGTGGGTGCGATATCCGGCGTGGTGACCGGCGCCACCGGTGTGTTCGTGATGCCGGCCGTGCCGTACCTGCAGTCGCTGGGCATGCAGCGCGAGGAGCTGGTGCAGGCGCTGGGGCTGGCGTTCACCGTGTCGACCATTTCGTTGACCACCGGCTTGGTGATCCACGGTGCCTTTGGCGTGCAGCAGCTGGGGCTGAGTGCGTTGGCAGTGCTGCCGGCGCTGCTGGGCATGTGGCTGGGGCAGGTGATCCGGCAGCGCATCAGTGCACGGGTGTTCCGCGCGTGTTTCCTTGGGTTTCTGCTGCTGCTCGGGCTTGAGCTGATTCTGCGGCCGCTGTTCTGAAGGGCGTTTGCCACTGGCTTTTGTAGAGTCGAGCCATGCTCGACTGCTGTGAGGATCAGTCGAGCAAGGTCGACGCTACGCCGCCTGGATCGCAGGCAAGAAAAAACCCGCTTGCGCGGGTTGTTTTCTTTCTCGACATGGTGCCCAGGAGAGGACTCGAACCTCCACGAAGTTGCCCCCGCTAGCACCTGAAGCTAGTGCGTCTACCAATTCCGCCACCTGGGCGTCGAGGAGCGAGATTATGGGGTGTTGTTATGGGGGTGTCAACACCTTTTCTGGATCCGGGGGCGGATCCCGCTACGCGTGTGGAACGGGCTCTGACCCGTTGCCGGATGACAGGCAAAAAAAACCCCGCCGAAGCGAGGAGTTTTTTCGTTGGTGCCCAGGAGAGGACTCGAACCTCCACGGTTTTACCCGCTAGTACCTGAAACTAGTGCGTCTACCAATTCCGCCACCTGGGCGTTCCAGAGGCGCAATTGTGAAGATGAATCCGCAGGCTGTCAACGGCTTCCAGCAAATATTTCACGCGACGCCTTCAAGACGGTCGATGACCGGTTCTGCACGCCCGCAGCGGCTACCATGGAGGGCGATGACTACCAAAAAACCAAGCAAGGGCGGGAGCACGTCCCGCAGCCAGGCCCCGACCAAGGGCGCCAAGGCGGGCGCAGCCCGCACCACCAAGCCGGGCAAGCCGTTACCGGGCTGGTTCCCCGAATTGAATGAAGGCGGTGCACCGCCACGCGGCCGCAAGGGTCGCGGCACGGATGCCGCCGCACCGGGCCCGGCCCCGGGCCGCAAGCTGCCGCCCACCGGCAAGGTGATCGATGATCCCTATGCCGCCCGCGAAGCCGAAAAGTACGAACAGCCCATCGCCAGCCGCGAGGCCATCCTGGCCTTGCTGGAACGCTGCGAAGGGCCGCAGACCGCCGAGGAACTGGGCGCGCGCCTGGGCCTGACCGCGGCCGACCGTGCCGAGGCGCTGTCGCGCCGACTGGGCGCGATGGTCCGTGATGGCCAGCTGGTGCAGAACCGCCGCGGCGGCTTCGCGCCGATCCAGACCTTGAACCTCGTCACCGGCGTGGTGATCGCCAACCCGGAAGGGTTCGGCTTCCTGCGCCCGGTCGAGGGCGGCGACGATCTGTTCCTGCCACCGTATGAAATGCGCAAGGTGATGCACGGCGACAAGGTGCTGGCCCGCGTGACCGGCATCGATCACCGTGGCCGCCGAGAAGGCAGCATCGCCCGCGTCCTCGAGCGCGGCATGACCCGCCTGATCGGTCGCTTCAGCATTGAAATGGGCATCAATTACGTGGTGCCCGATGACAAGCGCATCCAGCGCAACGTGCAGGTGCCGCCGGACCAGACCGGTGGCGCGCGCGATGGCCAGCTGGTGGTGTGCGAACTGACCCAGGCACCGGACAGCCGCCGCCCGCCGATCGGTCGCATCATCGCGGTACTCGGCGACAAGCTGACGGCGTCGCTGGTGGTGGAGACTGCCATCCACGGCCACGAACTTCCGTTCGAGTTCCCGCAGGAGGTGCTGGACGAAGCGGCCTCGGTGCCGATGGTGGTCGAGCCGGCGATGATCGGCGACCGCGTCGACCTGCGCAGCACGCCGCTGGTGACCATCGACGGTGAGGATGCCAAGGACTTCGATGACGCGGTGTACTGCGAACCGAATGCCGAGGGCTTCCGCCTGGTGGTGGCGATTGCCGATGTCTCCAACTACGTGCGCCCCGGCACGCCGCTGGACGAGGAAGCGCAGAAGCGCGCCACGTCGGTGTATTTCCCGGGCTTTGTGGTACCGATGTTGCCGGAGACGCTGTCCAACGGCATCTGCTCGCTGATGCCCAAGGTCGACCGTATGTGCTTCGTCTGCGACATGCAGATCGACCGAGATGGCGTGGTCACCCATTCGCGCTTCTACGAAGCGGTGATGAACTCGCACGCGCGCCTGACCTACACCCAGGTGTGGAAGGCGGTGGGGGAAGACGATGCCGATACCAAGGCGTGGATGGGTGAACTGCTGCCACAGGTGCAGCGCCTGCATCAGCTTTACAAGGTGCTGGCCAAGGCGCGTGCCAAGCGCGGTGCCATCGAGTTCGAAAGCAGTGAAGTACGCTTCGTGCTGGACAACCGTGGCGAGGTGACCCAGGCCGGCATGCTGGTGCGCAACGACGCGCACAAGCTGATCGAGGAGTGCATGATCGCGGCCAACGTGGAGGCGGCCAGGTACCTGCTGTCGCGCCACGTGCCGGCCCCGTACCGCATCCATGAGAAGCCGCCGGAAACCAAGTACGCCGATCTGCTGGAATTCCTCAAGGAATTCAAGCTCAGCCTGCCGCCGTGGTCGAAGGTGCGCCCTGTTGATTACACCAGGCTGCTGAAGAAGATCCGCGACCGCCCCGACGCCACATTGCTGGAATCGGTGCTGCTGCGCAGCCAGAGCCTGGCCATCTACAGCCCGGACAACCACGGTCACTTCGGCCTGGCGCTGGAGGCGTACGCGCACTTCACCTCGCCCATCCGCCGCTATCCCGATCTGCTGGTGCACCGCGCGATCAAGCACGCGCTGTCCGGCAAGCCGCTGGACAAGTTCACCTACACTGCCCGCGAGATGGCCGCGCTGGCGCTGCAGTGCTCCGAACGCGAACGCCGTGCCGACGAGGCCGAGCGCGAGGTGGATGAGCGCTACCGCGCCGCGTGGATGGAAAAGCACGTCGGCGGCCAGTTCGACGGGGTGATCAGCGGTGTGACCAGCTTCGGCCTGTTCGTGGAACTGGATGATTCCAAGGTGCAGGGCCTGGTCCACGTGACCCAGCTGCCCCAGGACTATTACAAGTTCGACGCCACCCGCAAGACGCTGACCGGTGAACGTCGCGGCACCAGCTACCGGCTGGGTGACCGCGTGCGCATCCTGGTGCTGAAGGCCAGCATGGAAGAGCGCAAGATCGACTTCCGCCTGGTCGAGCACAAGGGCGAAGACGAGGGGGATGGCCTGCCGCCGCTGCCCGAACGCGGCAAGCCGGCCAAGCGGACCAAGAAGTCATATTGATTGACCGACCCGGTAGTGCCGGCCGCTGGCCGGCATTCCAGGCGACATCGGCACCCGGTGGTTGCCGGCCAGCGGCCGGCACTACCGGTTCACCCACCCGGCAGGTGGCACGACGCGATGGAGGAACCCACCATGCAAGGCCAACCCGAGTACCGCGGCGGCTGCCAGTGTGGCGCCATCCGCTTCGAGGCGCGCGGCGCCCTCACCGACAGCTCGATCTGCCATTGCCGGATGTGCCAGAAGGCCTTCGGTGCCTACTATGCCCCTCTGGTGTCGGTACGCGGCGCGCAGTTCAGCTGGACCCGCGGCCAGCCGCGCTACTTCCAGTCGTCCAATGTGGTCCGCCGCGGTTTCTGCGGTGACTGCGGCACCCCGCTGACCTATGAGGCCCCGGACGGGATGGCGGTGGCCGCCGGTGCCTTCGACGAACCCGAGCGTCTGCCGCCCACCCTGCAGTACGGCATGGAGCGCAAGCTGCCGTTCGTTGATGGCCTGAACCAGCTGCCGGGCAGGCGCACCGAGGATGACGCGGCGGCGCTGGAATTCCTGGCCACGATCGTGTCCCACCAGCACCCCGATCACGACACCCCGCACTGGCCGCCGCGCACCCGTTGAGGTTTGTGTAGAGCCGAGCCCATGCTCGGCTGCCTTGAAGCGCCGCCGCCGCCGATGCTCTACCATAGCCACCCCCTTTCCGGTTCGGCCCCCGCATGAGCAAGAACAGCCAGTGGATCGTCGGCGTCAACGCCGTCGCCTCCTCCATCGAGAACGACGCCGACAACGTCCGCGAAGTGCTGGTCGAGGCCGGTGCGAAGAACCTGCGCCTGGTCGAAATCGAAGAAAACGCCCGCCGCAAGGGCATCGACGTGCGCAAGGTCAACAGCCAGGCACTGGACGGTGTCGGCGGTTCGGTGCGCCACCAGGGCGTGGCCGCGCGCTATGCCGCGGCCCGCACCTACAGCGAGAACGAGCTGGAAGGCCTGGTCACCGCCGCCGAGGGCAAGGCCCTGCTGCTGGTGCTGGACGAGGTGCAGGACCCGCACAACCTGGGTGCCTGCCTGCGTTCGGCCGCCGCAGCCGGTGCCACCGCGGTCATCATTCCCAAGGACAAGTCGGCCACGGTGAACGCCACCGTGCGCAAGACCTCGGCCGGTGCGGCCGATCTCATCCCGGTGGTGGCGGTGACCAACCTGTCGCGCTGCCTGAAGGACCTGCAGAAGCAGGGCGTGTGGATCTACGGCCTGGCCGGTGAAGCCACCGCCTCGCTGTACCAGCTGGACCTGAAGGGCAACATCGCCTTGGTGCTGGGTGGCGCCGTGAACACAAATGTGAAAAACTGTTGACGGCCTCTGAAAAGCCCCTATAATGA
>NZ_JBNNHG010000117.1:0-12409 GCF_050268705.1 Stenotrophomonas sp. NPDC077659
AGTAGCCGCTGCCGGCCGGGGCCACTTCGCAGTTCGGGAAGGTGCCGCCGCTGGCGATCTTGTCCTCGAACGTGTTGATGAAGCCGGTGACGTTCAGGCCCCAGCGCTGGCCTTCGTAGTACGCGGCCAGCTCGTAGTTGGTGCTGGTTTCCGGCTTCAGGTTGGGCGAGCCCACCAGCGGCAGCACGCCCTGGCCACCAAAGCCGGTGATGCCCGGGAACAGCTGGTCTGGACGCGGGGTCTTGTAGCCGGTGCTGACGCCGCCCTTGAAGGTCCACGCATCGCTGGCGTTCCACACCAGGTAGCCGCGCGGGCTGACATGGCTGCCGAAGATGTTGTGGTCGTCGTAGCGCAGGCCGAAAGTGGCGGTCAGGGTGTCGGTCAGCGACCAGTTGTCCTCGGCGAACAGCGCCCACATGCGGTGCTTCTGCTTGGTGTTGCTGCGGTAGCCGGCGCCGTCCATGCCGAATACGCCGTCGATCATGTCGGTGTCGTTGTACTGCCCGCCGACGGTCAGCGTGTGCGCGCCGAAGTCCAGGTCGAGCATCGTGTCCAGCACGTAGCCTTCCAGTTCCATGGTGCGCAGCGGGCGCGGCAGGAACGCCTGCAGGCGCACCATCTCGTCCGCGTTGAGTGAACCGAGTGCGTTGGTACGGCCGGCGGCGCAGTTGTTGGCCGCGCCGGTGCGCTGGCAGACGTCGTTCCACAGGGTCTGCAGGTCGGCGCGCTCGTCCAGGGTGAGCGGCAGTGAGCGGCCGAGGTTGTTGCTCTTGCTGTGGGTCAGCGAGGTCTGCCAGGTGCCGAAGCTGTAGCGGCCCTGGTGGGTGAGCGACAGCTGGTCGCGCTCGTAGCGCTGGTAAGCGGTGTAGCCCACGCGCGGCTGCACCACGCGGCGGGTGATCGTGCCGCTGCCGTTCGGGTTGGGGATGACCGCGTTGCCGACGCGCCACAGGCTGGCCAGGCTGTCCAGGGTGCCGGTCTGGCCTTCACTGTTGTCGTACTTCTGCCGCGAGACGTCGTAGTCCAGCCACAGATCGTGGTCATCGTTGATGCGGAAATCCAGGCGCAGGCCGGTGTTCCAGTTGGTGTTGGCCACCGACTTGCCGCCGCCACCGAAGCCGATGCTGCGCTCCCACAGCGTGCCATCGGGCAGGGTCAACGCATCCCATTCGGGGTTGGAGGCCTTGGCATCGTAGTAGCTGCCGCGCACGGCGAGGCTGAGGCGATCCTTCAGCAGCGGCCCGCTGAGGTACAGGTCGGTGGTGCGTGCATCGCCGAACTGGTCGTCCTGCTGCACGGTGAAGCCCTGGCTGAGCGAGCCGTGCCAGCTGTCCTGGTTGCGACGGGTAATGATGTTGATGACGCCGCCCATTGCATCGGAGCCGTACAAGGTGGACATCGGGCCGCGCACCACTTCGATGCGCTCGATGGCATCCAGCGGCGGCAGGTACGAGAACTGGCCGCCGCCGAAGTTGTTCGGGTACAGCTGGCCAACATTGCTCTGGCGGCGGCCATCGATCAGCACCAGGGTGTATTCGGACGGCAGGCCGCGCATGGAAATGGTGGCGCGGCCGTTCTTGTCGGTGGCTTCCAGGCCGACGTCGATGCCTTCGACGTCGCGCAGTGCATCGACCAGGCTGGTGTACGGACGCTTGCTCAGTTCTTCGCGGCTGACCACGCTGATGCTGGCCGGCGCGTCGACCACCTTCTGTTCGAAACCGGCGGCGGTGACCACCACCTTGTCCAGGGTCTGCGGGGCGGCGGCCTCGCCACTGGCGAAGGCAGGGCTGGCGAAGGTAGCCAGCACGGCGCTGGCAAGGAGATGGCGGGACAGGGACGAACGGACACGATGGCGCTGGGCCATGGCAGTAACCTCGAAGGATGCAGGGTGGCGCGATGCCGGGCGCGGAACGCGCGGCATGCACAGGGAGCCCCGGTCAGGGGCAGCAGGAATGCAGCAGGGGATGGAGCAGGCAGCGGCGCGCAGGCGCGACCACAGGCGCGGTCACGTGGGGCCGAAGATCAGGCCAGCGGCGGGGCCTGGCCGCGTTGCTGGCGGCGCCCGGGCGCATCGGCCCAGGGCATGTCCGGTGCGGCCAGCGGCCAGTCCGCACGGACCCCGGCGCGGGCCGAGGCGAGGGGAACCAGATCCAGTTCGCTGCGCAGCCACTGGCTGGCCAGCAGCAGTGGCGGAGGCGGTGCCTTGTCGGCCGCCTTGGTTGGCGCGCAGACGCAGCGACGCAGCTTGGCCGGGGCCTCTTCTTCCACCGGCATTTCACCGCCGCGGCCTTCCTGCGGTGGCTGCCATGCCTGGGTTGCGACGCCGGCCGGGTCGTGCGGCAACAGGGGCAAGGTGCCCAGCAGCAACGCCAGCATCGCCACCCACGCCAACAGGCTGGCCAGCGCAGGGCGATGACCGCGCATGGCGGTACCGAACTGCACAAGACGAAGCGGGCGAGGGTGAAACGGGTGACGCAAGGCAGGCAACCCCTGGGTGTGCGCCGGACCATCCGGCGTCAACGGGGCGTGATTGTAATGAGAGCTGTTAGCGGTTGCAAATGAGAATGATTGCCAACGTGTCGCAGCGGCGCGACACGGGCGTCAGACTTCGCTCCAGCGCCGCAGCAGGTTGTGGTACACGCCGGTCAGCTGCAGCACCGCGCCGGCATCGCCGCCGGTCTGCCGCAGGCGTTCGATGGACATGTCCATTTCCCACAGCAGGCGCCGCTGCACATCGTCGCGGACCATGCTCTGTACCCAGAAGAACGAGGCCACGCGTGCGCCGCGGGTGACCGGGTTGACCTGGTGCAGGCTGCTGGACGGGTACACGATCAGATCGCCGGCCGGCAGCTTCACCTCGTGCTCGCCGTAGGTATCGCTGATGACCAGCTCGCCGCCGTCGTACTCCTCCGGCGCGGACAGGAACAGGGTGCAGGAGATGTCCGAGCGCAGCTGTTCGCCGTGGGCCAGATTCATCACCGCACCATCGACGTGGAAGCCGTAGGTGCCGCCGCCGCTGTAGCGGTTGAAGCGCGGCGGCAGGTATTTCAGCGGCAACGCGGCACTGAAGAACTGCGGATGCCGGGCCAGCGCGAGCAGGATGATCTCGCCCAGTTCGCGGCGCAGCGGCGAGGCCTCGGGCAGCTGCTGGTTGTGCTTGGCCTGCGCGCCGAGGTGGCCGACGGTCTCGCGGCCGTCGGTCCAGTCGGCGGCGTCCAGCTGCTGGCGGAAGCGCGCGACCTGTTCGGCGCTGAGGATGTCGGGGAGGTGCAGCAGCATGTGGAGTTCCTCAGTGAGGCGAGGGCGCGACCAGGGCGCGCACCTGCGGATGCGGGGAAGCGGCCAGCTCCGGCACGATATGCGCCATGAACGCCGGGCTGCCGTGGGCCAGCGCCTTTTGCAGCCAGTGCACGGCCTGGTCGACCTGGCCGGCCTGCAGCAGGATGGAAGCGTAGTTGGCCTGACCGCGGAAATCGCCGGCCTCGGCCGCGCGCTGGTACCAGGCCAGGGCGGCCTGTGGATCGCGCTCGATCTCCAGCCCGTCTTCCAGGTGGCGGGCCAGCAGGTTCATCGATTTGGCATGGCCCAGCTGCGCCGCGCGGGTGTACAGCGCCAGTGCCTGCGCACGGTCCTGGCTGACACCGCGGCCGGTGGCCAGCAGGTTGGCCAGGTTGTACAGGCCCCAGTCCAGGCCGGTGTCGGCTGCACGCCGGTACCAGACGGCTGCCAGGGTCGGGTCGGCCATCGTGCCCTGGCCCAGCTCATGGCAGCGGCCCAGCATGTTCATCGCCATCGGCACGCCGTTGTTGGCGGCGGTTTCATACCAGAGCAGGGCCGCATCGGCGTCCTGCGCGGTGCCGCGGCCTTCCATGTGCAGCTGCGCGAGCAGCAGCTGGGCGTCGACCTGGCCGGCCTGTGCGGCCGCATGCACGTGGGCGAACGCGGCCGCCGGGTCGTGCTGCAGCAGTGCGGCCAGGGTATCGCTGTCGATGGGGGCCGGGGGCGCCATGCGTGCAGTATCACCGTAGACAGAAACGGCGGCAGGAGGGCCTGCCGCCGCGTGGTGCGTGGGTTACATCAGAACGAGACGTTCAGTGCGAAGGTGGCCGAGCGACCCGGGGCGATGCTCGCGTAGTGCGAGGCATAGGCCTTGGTGAAGTAGGTCTTGTCGGTCAGGTTCTGCACGTTCAACTGCAGGCTGATGTTGTCCTGGATGGCGTAGCTGGCCATGGCATCGAAGCGGGTGTAGCTGGGGATCCACTTGGTGTTGGCCACGTCGCCATACTGCTTGTCGGAGTAGTTGGCACCGGCGCCGACGGTCAGGCCGAACGGGAAGCGGTAGGTGCTCCACAGAGTAGCGCTGTGCTTGGCGGTGTTGGGGAAGACGTTGCCGTTGTACGGCGACGGGATGTAGATGCCGCTGGGGCAGGTGCGGCCGGACACGGCGCAGACGTAGCCGTTGTCCTTCAGTTCCGAATCCAGGTAGGTGTAGCCACCGTACAGGCTCCAGGCCTCGGTCAGCTGGCCGGTGAAGCCGAGTTCGACACCGTTGATTTCCTTCTTGCCGGCGTTCTGGCTGGTGCCGTTGTCGACGGTGACACGGGCGTTGTTCATCACCGTGTGGAAGACCGCAGCGGTGAGGTTCAGGCGGTTGCCGAACAGATCCCACTTGGTGCCCAGTTCCAGGTTCTTCGTGTCCTGCGGCTTGAGGTCGGCCACGGCCGCGCTCAGGCCATCGGAACCGTCACCACCGTCCATGCCCGGCGGGGTGGAGGAGGTGCCCCAGGACAGGTAGATGCTGCCGTTGGCGGCCGGCTTGAAGACCACGCCGGCCTGGTAGTTCAGGAAGTCGTTGTCATTGCGCACGCGGGTCGGCGCGGCGTTGGCGACCGGGGTCGTGAGGGTGGTGCTGAAATCGTCGTAGCGCAGGCCCAGGTTGACGCTCCACTGCGAGGTCAGTTCGATGGTGTCGAACAGGTAGGCCGAGGTGGTCTTTGTGCGCTGTTCAACGTCCAGCGCCTTGTTGCTGCGGTATACCGCATGGGTCGCCGACCACGGATCGTTCGGGTTCGGGTTGGCGAAGCTGGTGCAGTTGTAACCGGTGGCGGCGCCGGTGGTCGGGCACTTGCTGCTGTTGGTCAGCGGGTTGTTGGTGCCCGGGGTCATCAGGTAGCTGCCGCGGGTCATCTTCTCGTCGCTGTACTCCGCGCCGGCGCTGTAGCTGTGCTTCAGCGCGCCGGTCTGGAAGGCGCCGGTCAGGCTCAGCTGGTCGGCGAAGCTCTTGACGTCCACCGCACGGCTGTTGGTCCGGCGCCACAGCGTGCCGTAATTGTTCGGGTTGCCCTGGCTGTCGTCCGGCTGGGTCCACAGGTAATCGTTGCTGGTGTTGCCCAGGCGCGCGATGTTGCGCAGCTTGTGGCCGCCAAAGTCATAGCTGCCATCAAGCGTGCTGATGTCGGCGCGGGTGCGCTGGAAATCGCGGTCGACCAGACCGTAGTAGTTGTTGCGGTCGGGCACCATCGGGCGGCCGTCCACCCACTTCGATACCGGCGCGCCGTTCGGGTTGCCGTACGGGAAGCCACCGGCATCGGGCAGGTCGTCGCTTTCCATGTGGTAGTGGCTGGCGATCAGCTGCGCCGGGCCGTCCAGGCCGAAGGCGATGGACGGCGCGATGCCCCAGCGGCTGACGTTGGCCGCATCACGGCCGGCGATGTCCGATTCGTGCTTCATCAGGTTAAGGCGGGCAGCCGTGCCTTCGCCCAGCATGTAGTTGGCATCGACGGTGCCGCGCGCGTAGCTGTCGGTACCGATGCCCATGCTGGCGTTGGTTTCGTTCTTCAACTTCGGCGTCTTGCTCACCAGGTTCAGGCTGCCACCGCCGGAATCGCGGCCGCCGTAGGCCGAGCTCGGGCCCTTGACCACTTCCACCTGCTCCAGGTCGAAGATTTCGCGGGTCTGCGAACCGACGTCGCGCAGGCCATCGACAAACATGTTGCTCTGCGAGTCGAAGCCACGGATGAAGGGGCGGTCACCGGTCGGGTTGCCGCCTTCGCCGGCACCAAAGGTGATGCCCGGAACCATGCGCAGCGCATCCTGCAGGTTGGTCGCGCCGGTTTCGGCGATCAGCTTTTCCGATACGATCGACACCGACTTGGGGGTGTCCAGCAGCTCGGCGGTGAACTTCGGCGAGGACGGGTTGAACCAGCTGCCACGCACCTGGATCTTGTCCAGATCGGTGGCTTTGCTGGAGCCGGCATCGTCGGCGGCCTGTGCGGCCAGCGGGGCGAAGCCGGCAGCGAGGGTGGCGGTGGCGAGCAGCGAAACGCGCGGGGCGTGCTTGCGGGAGGTGATGTGGGTCATGGGCTGGGTAGGGGGTAGTGACGATAGTGAATGCGTGCGGGCCGGCGCGCGACCGCACGCGGAGAGACGTTCTGTAGAGCCGAGCCAATGCTCGGCTGCGAGATGGACGGCACAAGGCGCGCGGCAACGGCCGCAGGTCGCCTCAACAGGCGTGAGGTGCGGGGGGCGCGTGGCCCGGGTTGAGTCGCAGTGCCGGGTCAGGCTGCTGCCAGCGCAGGGCATCGGAGGGCCACATCGGTACGTGGGCGACCAGCGGCGGACGCGCCGGGGTCATGGCCGTGCAGTCTCCGCCGGCTTCACCGTCGAACGGCGGTTCGGGCGCGGGGGCAACGTTGTGCGGGCAGCCCTCGCCGGCCGGGGCGGGGAAGGGCAGCACCTGCGAACCCTCGTTCAGCTGGGCCTGCCAGCCGGCCTGGAGACCGAAGCTGGCGTTACTGCGCCCTTCCTGCAGTGCCGACCAGCCCAGCCACAGCGTCAGCAGCGCGGCCACAAGCAGCGGCCACCCCTGGCGGGCGAGCTGGCACAGCGTGGCGGTGGACGCGGGCGAAGCCATGGTGCGGCGGGTGACAAACCGTTACGAATCCGTTGCGCAGGATAACATCAACGATAATGATTCGCATATACGCGCTGGGCGATGGTCTGCGAGCGGCGCGCAGGGGCGCTGGGCGAAGCGGTAGATCCACCCCATGGGTGAATGGCGCGGTATGTGAAGGTGCGGGGTGGCGGGGTGCTGTGGTCGCGTAGAGCGCGTTGCGCGTGGGCCGACCACGGTCGGCATCCACCTGTAGATCCACACCATGGGTGGATTTCCTTGGCTTCAATCGCGGTCGTCGCGGGTCCAGATCGCGTCGTGCTCGCGCTTGGTTGGAAACTTCGGCACTGCCGTGTAGGCCGGGGCGCACAGGGTACGGCCATCGCGCACATCGAAGCGCGCGCCGTGCAGGACGCACTCGATGCTGCCTTCGGCGGTGTTGAACTCGCCCGAGGACAGCTCGAACTCTTCATGCGTGCACTGGTCTTCCAGTGCATACAGCTCGCCATCGAGGTTGAACACCACGATGGGGGTGCCGGTCACTTCATCGAACACGCTCTTCATTTCACCCGGCAGCAGTTCGGCGCCGGCGCAGACGAAGGTCCAGGTATCGCTCATGCCGATGCTCCGGCCAGCGGTTTTTCCAGGATCTCGAAGCGCAGGTCATCGCGCTTGGGGATGCCGAAGCGTTCGTCGCCATAGGGGAACGGCTTCTTGATGCCGGTGCGCAGGTAGCCACGACGCTCGTAGAAGGCGATCAGTTCGTCGCGCACGTCGATCACCGTCATCTGCATGACCGGCACATTCCATTCGCGCGCGGCGTGTGCTTCGGCGGCCTCCATCACCTGCTTGCCGACGCCACCGCCCTGCTGGGCCGGGTCGACCGAGAACATGCCGAAGTAGCCCTTGCCGTCGACATCGGCGACGTGTGCGCAGGCCACCAGGCGGCCCTCGCGTTCGGCCAGCAGGATGGTGGAACGAGGCCGGTCCAGGTCGCCCTGGATGCCTTCGGCGTCGATGCGGGCGCCGTCCAGCAGGTCGGCTTCAGTGGTCCAGCCGACACGGCTGGCGTCGCCACGGTAGGCCGAGGTGACGAGGGCAATGAGGGCGGGGATGTCGGCCGGCGTGGCGGCGCGGAAAGTCAGGGTACTCATGCCGCCATTCTAGGTGGGGTGGCGGCGGCCGCAAAATGGTGCGGGGTCAGAACCCTTTCGCGGTGCGAAAGGGTTCTGACCCCGGCGTTTGACCCCGGTCTGCGGGCTCAGCCCAGCAGCTTGCGCACCTTGGTCAGCGCGGTCATGAACCGCTCGATCTCGGCGTGCGTGTTGTAGAACGCCAGCGAGGCACGGCAGGTGGCGGCCACGCCGTAGTACTGCAGCAGCGGGTGCGCGCAGTGCTGGCCCGAACGCACGGCCACGCCTTCCAGGTCGAGCAGCGTGGCCAGGTCGTGGGCATGCGCGCCGTCGATCAGGAAGGACACCACGGCGGCTTTTTCCGGTGCTTCACCGAGGATGCGCAGGTCATCAACCTTGTGCAGTTCTTCGGTGAAGTGCGCCAGCAGTTCGGCCTCGCGCGCTTCCACGTGCTCCAGGCCCAGGTCCTGCAGGTAATCCACGGCCATGCCCAGGCCGATGAAGCCGGCGATGTTCGGGGTGCCGGCTTCGAACTTGTGCGGGGCCTCGTTGAACACGGTGCCGTCGAAGCTGACTTCCTTGATCATCTCGCCACCACCGAGGAACGGAGGCATTGCGTCGAGATGTTCGCGGCGGGCCCACAGTGCGCCGGTGCCGGTCGGGCCGCACATCTTGTGGCCGGTGAGGGCGTAGAAATCACACCCGATCGAGGCCACGTCCACCTTGCGGTGGGGCACGGCCTGCGAGCCATCGACCACGGTGATGATGCCGCGCTTGCGCGCTTCACGGCAGATATCGCGCACCGGATTGACCGTGCCCAGTACGTTGGACACGTGGGCCACGGCCAGCAGCTTGACCTCGGGGGTCATCGCCGCACGCAGCGCGTCCAGGTCCAGCGCGCCGTCGGGGGTGATCCCGGCCACGCGGATGGTAGCGCCGGTGCGCTGGGCGACCAGCTGCCACGGCACGATGTTGGCATGATGTTCCATGCGCGAGACCAGGATCACGTCACCGGCCTTCAGCCGGGGCAGGGCCCAGGAGTAGGCAACGAGATTGATCGCGAAGGTAGTGCCGCTGCACAGCACCAGTTCGTTGCTGCGCACGTTGAGGAAACGGGCGAGCTTGTTGCGCGCGCCCTCGTAGGCGTCGGTGGCCTCGGTGCCCAGCGCGTGCACGGCACGGCTGACGTTGGCGTTGTAGCGGCGGTAGAACTCGTCCACCGCGCCGATCACCTGCACCGGCTTCTGGCCGGTATTGGCGTTGTCGAAATACACCAGCGGCTTGCCATGCACTTCGCGCATCAGCAGCGGGAAGTCGAGGCGGACGCGGTCCCAGTCCGGCGTGCCGGCCGGGGTTTCGGTCAGGCGCGGGGTGGACAGGTTCATGCCACACCTGCTTCGGCCAGGGCCTTGTCCAGGCGCCGTGCCAGCTGCTCGCGCAGGGCGTCGGGCAGCACCTTCAGCGGCTCGTGGCAGAACGCGGCGCTCAGCAGTGCCTGAGCCTGCGGCTGCGGCAGGCCGCGCGAACGCAGGTAGAACAGCGCATTGGCATCGAGCTGGCCGACGGTGGCACCGTGGGCGGCCTTCACTTCATCGGCGTCGATCACCAGCACCGGCTGGGTGTCGATCTCGGCGTCGGCCGACAGCAGCAGGTTCTTGTTGGACAGGTTCGCGTCGGTGCCATCGGCGCCTTCGCGGATCTGGATGCCACCATGGAACACCACGCGGCTGCGGTTGGCGGCCACGCCGCGCCACAGCAGCTCGCTGCGGGTATCGCGGGCGATGTGGTCGATGCCCAGGCGGGTATCGACGTGGCGGCGGCCATTGCCGAGCAGCACGCCATTGGCGGTCAGCTGGGCGTTGTCACCTTCCATGCGCACGTTCAGTTCGTGGCGGCTGAGTGCGGCGCCCAGTTCCAGGTCGACGCGGTGGTACTGGGCATCGCGTGCCAGCACTGCATCGGTACGCAGGAAGCTGGTCTGGCGCGCGCTGCCGGCCTGCACGCGGGCGTGCTTGAGCACGGCATCGCGGGCGACGTGGGCATGCAGTACGGTGTTGTCCAGGTGCGCCGCGTCGCCCACGCTGAAGCGGTGCTCGACCACGCCGAGGCTGGCGCCGGCACGCAGTTCGATCAGGTGGCGATGGTGCCAGGCCAGGTCGGTCTCGCCGGCCACGCTGGCGAACACCAGCTGCAGCGGCACCTCGACCTGCACGCCTTCGTCCACGCGCAGCACCAGGCCTTCATCGGCCAGCGCGGCATTCAGGCGGGCGAACACTTCGTCGCTGCGCTCGTAGCGGCGGCCGAGGAAACGCGCAGCGTCCCCACCGGCGGCCAGCGCCGAGGACAGCGGTTCCAGCTGCACGCCGGCCGGCAGGCCGTGGGTGTCGCTGAGCGCGTCGCTGAGGCGGCCGTTGACGAACACCAGACGCGGCGCCGGGATGTCGTCCAGCACCGCCGCATCCAGTACCGGCGGCGACAGCGGCGCGGCGGCGAACGTGCGGCGCTCCAGCTGGCGCAGCGAGGTGTACTTCCAGGCTTCGCTGCGGGCGGCCGGCAGGCCGTCGCGCAGAACCGTGTCGAGCACTTCGCGGCGCGCATCGCTGCCGCAGAAGGTCTGGGCCATCGAGTCGAGCAGGGCGCTCATCAGACCGCCGCCTCGCGCACCACGCGATCCTTGAGGAAATCGTAACCGTGCGCTTCCAGTTCCAGCGCCAGTTCCGGTCCGCCCGTCTTGACGATGCGGCCATCGGCCAGCACGTGCACCACGTCCGGCTTGATGTAGTCCAGCAGGCGCTGGTAATGGGTGATGACCAGGAACGAACGGTCGGCCGCACGCAGTGCGTTGACGCCGTCGGCCACGCTCTTCAGCGCGTCGATGTCCAGGCCCGAATCGGTCTCGTCCAGGATCGCCAGCTTCGGCTCCAGCACGGCCAGCTGGAAGATCTCGTTGCGCTTCTTCTCGCCACCGGAGAAGCCTTCGTTGACGCCACGGTGCAGCAGTTCGTCCTTCAGGTGCAGCACGGCGAGCTTCTGTCGCACCAGCTTGAGGAACTGCATGGAATCCAGTTCGTCCTGGCCGCGGGCCTTGCGCTGGGCGTTCAGTGCCGCACGCAGGAAATAGGTGTTGTTCACGCCGGGGATTTCCACCGGGTACTGGAAGGCCAGGAACAGGCCGGCGGCAGCGCGCGCTTCCGGGTCCTGGTCGAGCAGGTTGCTGCCCTCGAACTGCACGCTGCCTTGGGTGACTTCGTAGCCGTCACGGCCGGCCAGCACATTGCCCAGGGTGGACTTGCCGGCGCCGTTGGGGCCCATGATGGCGTGCACCTGGCCGGGCTTCACGTCCAGCGACAGGCCCTTGAGGATTTCCTTGTCGCCGATGCGGGCGTGGAGGTTGTCGATCTTCAGCATGATACGAATCCAGTAGCGCCACGCCACGCGTGGCTGAAATATTCAGACGAAGGCAGCAGGCGGATCAGCCCACCGACCCTTCCAGCGAGACTTCCAGCAGCTTCTTGGCTTCCACGGCGAACTCCATCGGCAGTTCGCGGAACACCTGCTTGCAGAAGCCGTCGACGATCATCGACACCGCGTCTTCCTGGTTGATGCCACGGGCACGGCAGTAGAACAGCTGGTCGTCGGAGATCTTGGAGGTGGTGGCCTCGTGCTCGACGGTCGCGCCCGGGTTCTTCACCTCGATGTAGGGGAAGGTGTGGGCACCGCACTGCTTGCCGATCAGCAGCGAATCGCACTGGGTGTAGTTGCGCGCGCCATCGGCGTTGCGGTCGACCTTTACCAGGCCACGGTAGGTGTTCTGGCCGCGGCCGGCGCTGATGCCCTTGCTGACGATCTTGCTCTTGGTGCGCTTGCCGACATGGATCATCTTGGTGCCGGTGTCGGCCTGCTGGCGGTGGTGGGTCAGCGCCACCGAGTGGAATTCGCCCACTGAATCGTCGCCCAGCAGCACGCAGGACGGGTACTTCCAGGTGATGGCCGAGCCGGTCTCGACCTGGGTCCAGGTGACCTTGCTGCGCGCGCCACGGCATTCGGCGCGCTTGGTGACGAAGTTGTAGATGCCGCCGACGCCGTTCTCGTCGCCCGGGTACCAGTTCTGCACGGTGGAATACTTGATTTCCGCGTCTTCCAGCGCGACCAGCTCGACCACCGCAGCGTGCAGCTGGTTCTCATCGCGCATCGGCGCGGTGCAGCCTTCCAGGTAGGACACGTAGGCCTTGTCCTCGCACACGATGAGGGTGCGCTCGAACTGGCCGGTGTGGCCGGCGTTGATGCGGAAGTAGGTGCTCAGTTCCATCGGGCAGCGCACGCCCTTGGCTTGCCCGTGGTGATCGACTCGTAGCTGCAAAGCTAAGGGCTGGATTTAATCGAC
>NZ_JBNNHG010000118.1:0-8151 GCF_050268705.1 Stenotrophomonas sp. NPDC077659
ATCGGCAACCGCCTCACCGCGCAGCGCTTCACCGACACCATCGAAGCCACCGGTCGGAAAACCTGATGGAACTGCTGGTGCTGATCGACGCGCTCAAGCGCGCATCGGTGGCCAGCAGTTCCATCAGGTTTTCCGCGCTCGGCGCCGAGGTCGGCTGGATCACGAAGACGTCCTGCTTGCGGACGTTCTCTTCGATCTCCACCTGCACTTCGCCATCGGAGAAGTGCGAGACCAGCGCCTTGCCCGGGCGGACCCCCAGTTCCTTGCAGATGTTCTGCGCCAGACGTTTGTTGGCGTTGCCGGAAAATACCAGCAGGTTCGGGGACTGTTGCATCATGATTGTCTCGGGCGGGGACGAGTGGCGGGGATCCGGTAGCGGCAGGGACCGCTGCGGCCCCTGCTGCTTACAACACCGCGACTGTTTCCACGTCCCGCGCAGTGATGCGCTGGATGGCGCGGACACAGCCGCATTGGCAGGGGCGGGAGGATTCGAACCTCCGAATGCCAGGATCAAAACCTGGTGCCTTGGGCCTCTTGGCGACGCCCCTGCATTGATGAATCAGTGTTGCTCGAGTGCATCCAGCAGTGGCGAACGTGCAACGCCCGCGGCCACCCTTGCCCGCAACTCCTTCGGCAATTCCGCTCGCGCCTGCTCTGCAGCAGCCTGCGAATCGAATTCGACGAAACAACCACTTCCGGACCCGGTCAAACGTGCCCGGCCTATGCTGCTCAACGCGGCAAGCACGGCCTCTACGGCAGGCTCGCGACGGCGCAGCACCGGCTCGAACACGTTTCCGACCAGAACGCCGGAAGCGAAGTCCTCTATTTTCGCCTGTGGGCAGTCGCGCGTCAAATCCGGGTCAGCGAACAGCGCCGGAGTGGGCACATGAACGCCCGGCTCGGCAATCACATACCAGGCCGGCGGAAGGGTCACCGGCTGCAGGCGCTCCCCTACCCCCTCGGCCCAGGCGTTATGGCCGCGCACGAACACCGGCACATCGGCGCCCAGCCGCAGACCCAGTGCCGCCAGCGCATCCTCATCGAGGCCGGCCTGCCAGAGCCGGTTGAGAACCACCAGCACGGTGGCCGCATCGGAGGACCCGCCGCCGAAGCCACCGCCCGCGGGAATATTCTTTTCAACGACGATGTCCACACCTTGACCGACATTCGCAGCCGATTGCAGCAACCTGGCCGCACGCACCGCCAGGTCATCGGCCTCGGCAACACCGGCCAGACCCTCGCCCTGCCGACGCACCTGGGCGTCATCGCGCAGGCGCAGGCCGATGCGGTCGCCCCAGTCCAGCAGGCGGAACACGGTCTGCAGTTCGTGGTAGCCATCGGCACGACGGCCGGTGATGTGCAGGAACAGATTCAGTTTGGCCGGCGCCGGCCACCAGGACCAGCCGTCGGCGTCACTCTGCGTGGTCATGGCGCGTCCGTGCCCCACTGGTCGACCAGCAGGCGCACTTTGGCGTCCTCGCGGCTGGCCTCGATGCGTCGCGGCAGCGCCGGGCTTCCTTCCTGCGCCGGATACCAGTCCAGGTACTGGATCACCCAGCCGACCTGCCGCATGCGCCGTGGGCGGCCCTCGGCATCGCGCTCCACGCTGCTTTCGCCGGAACCCCGCAGCACCAGGCCACGGGTCCAGTCGGACAGTTCATTGACCGGGATATCCCAGCCGGTGGCATCGAGCAGCAGCTGGCGGGCGTCGTCACCGGCGCGCGGGCCATCGCCCAGGCCATCCAGGCGCGCCCCGCCCTGTACCGAGTCGCCCTGCAGGGTCCAGCTCTGGCGGGTGACCGGGGCGCTCAGCTGGATGCGGTACTGGCTGCCCTGCTGGACCCAGTCGATGCGGCCACTGCCACCATTTCTGCCCTTGCTGACCGCAACCCGGCCCTGGAAGCTGTAGTCCGGCTGCGCGCGCAGGGCCTGCACGCGGGCCTCTTCAGCGCGTTCGGCGGCTGGCGACACGGTGTAGACCACATCCGGGGCCGGCGTTTTCTGCGTGCCGACACTGGTACAGGCGCTCACCACCAGGGTCACGGCCGCCAGCAGCAGCGGCCGGATCTTGCAAACGCTCATGGATTGAATTTCTCGCGGGCACGCTGCAGCGCGCGGTTGTCAGGGTCGATCTTCGCCGCTTCGTCGAGGAAGTGGCGCGCTTCGTCATGCTTGCCCAGCACCCACAGCACTTCGCCCACGTGGGCGGCGATTTCCGCATCGCGGGACAGCGTCCAGGCCCGGCGCAGCTGCACCAGGGCTTCCTCGTTGCGACCCAGGCGATAGAGCACCCAGCCGTAGCTGTCGACGATGGCCGGATTGTCCGGATCGGCCACGCGCGCGCGATCGATCAGTTCCAGCGCTTCCTGGTAGCGCTTGGTACGGTCGGCCAGGGTATAGCCCAGCGCGTTCAGTGCTGCGACGTTTTCCGGCTCGGTCACCAGCACCTTGCGCAGGTCGGCCTCGGCACGGGGGATGTCGTCGCGTCGTTCCCAGGCCAGGGCGCGGGCGTACAGCAGGGCGTTCTCGTCCGGGTAGGCGGCCAGGCCACGGGCCAGCGCGTCCAGTTCACCGGTCAGGTCGTCGGCGCGCTGGCGCAGTTCGGCTTCCAGCAGGTAAGCATCGCGGCGCACATCGTCATCCACGGTGGCATCGGACTGGATGGCATGCACCTCGTCCAGCGCCAGCGACTGGCGGCCGGCCAGGCCCTGCGCATTGGCCGCGCGCAGCCTGGCCTCGTTCAGTTCATCGCCACCGGGCACGCTGTGGTACCAGTTCACCGCCTCGGGGTAGCGCTTGAGGTATTCGGCAATCTTGCCCAGCAGCAGGCGCTGCGCCGGGTCGGGCTTGGCGGCCTGGCGCGAGAGCTCGTTGTACAGGCCCGACAGCGCTGCCGTATCGCCCTGCTTGGCCAGCAGCGAGGCACGCATGCCCCAGGTCTGCACGTCCTGCGGGCCTACCGCCAGCACACGCTCGGCCGCGGCCGGCTGGCCGAGGCTGTCATAGGCGATGGCCACGGCGTTGCGCAGTTCCGGGTCCTGCCGGGTCTTCGGCTCCACCCCCTGCAACAGGGCCAGCGCCTGCGCGGTCTGCCCGGCCTGCTGCAGCTGGCTGGCACGCAGCAGGGCCACCCGCGGCTCGTCGGGGAAGCGCTTGACCACCTCGTCGATCATGCGCCGGGCCAGCTCGGGCTTTTCCATGCGCAGGGCCAGCCTGCCGAACTCCTGCCAGGCCTCGATCTTCGGCGGGATGGCGTTGGCATCGACCAGTTCGCCCAGCACCTGGGCCGGTACGGCCGGGTCGCGGCCGCCACCGATCAGGGCGGCCAGGGCGAACTTCCAGCCCCGCTCGTCGGGGTCGGCCAGCAACGCCTGCAGCTCGGTCCGCGCGGCCTTCACGTTACCCTGGCGCATGGCCAGCGCACCGGCAGCACTGCGCATGGACAGCGAACTGGGCGCGCGCTTCTCCCACAGGGCCAGGCCCTTGGCTGCGCTGGCATCATCATTGGCCAGCATGGCGATGCGGGTCGCGCGTTCGGCCAGCCCGGCGTCGCCGTCGGTCTCTTCGGCCGCCTGCAGGTAGGCGTGCGCGGCGTCGGCCAGTTTGCCGGCCTGCAGCGCGAATTCACCGGCCATGACCGGTTCCAGGGCCAATGCTTCGCTGGCCGGGCCCCTCGCGGGAGCCTTGGCCGGCGCTGCTGCCAGCACCTGGCTGCAGGCCAGGGACAGCAGCAGAACACTGGGGATGCGAATCAATGCGGGCATCGTCGGCATCGGGGCCTTAAAATGTCGTCCAATGGCCAGCAGCTTATCGCAAGCAACTGAACAATGACCCTGTGGGTGCTCGGACTGAATCACCAGACCGCACCGGTTGAGCTGCGCGAGCGCGCGGCTTTTGCCGGTGAGGCGTTGCCGCGCGCGCTCGGTTCACTGCGCGATACTCCGCAGATCGCCGAGGCGGTCCTGCTTTCCACCTGCAACCGCACCGAGCTGTACGCGGTAGCCGACTCGCCGCAGGCGCTGGACCAGTGGCTGCACAGCCAGGCCGGCGACCTGCAGGGCTACCTGTACAAGCACGCTGACGCCGATGCGGTCCGCCACCTGTTCCGGGTCGCCACCGGGCTGGATTCGATGGTGCTGGGCGAGCCGCAGATCCTGGGCCAGGTGAAGGATGCCTGGTCCACCGCGCGTGACCACGGCCTGCTCGGCCAGCGCCTGGACCGGCTGTTCCAGCAGACCTTCTCGGTGGCCAAGCGCGCGCGCACAGACACCCAGGTGGGCGCCAACCCGGTGTCGGTGGCCTCGGCCGCGGTGCGCCTGGCGCAGAACGCCTTCGCCCGCCTGGATGATTCAACCGTGCTGCTGGTCGGCGCCGGCGAGACCATCGAGCTGGCTGCACGGCACCTGAGCGAAGGCAAGGTGCGCCGCCTGCTGATTGCCAACCGCACTCTGGCCCATGCGCAGGAACTGGCCACCCGCCATGGCGGTGTGGCGCTGCCGCTGACCGAACTGGAACGCCACCTGGCCGAGGCCGACGTGGTGTTCTCGGCCACCGCCGCGCGCGAGCCGGTCATCCATCGAGAGATGGTCGCCAAGGCACTGCGCGCACGCCGGCACAAGCCGATGCTGCTGTTCGACCTGGCCGTGCCCCGCGATATCGAGGCCGAGGTAGGCACGCTCAACGATGCCTTCCTGTACACCGTTGACGATCTTGAGCGCGCAGTGGAAGACAACCGCCGCGGTCGCCGCGAGGCGGCCGCCGAAGCCGAGGCGATCATCGACCTGCAGGTGTCGCGCTTTGTCGAAACCCTGCAGGCCAGCGCCCACCAGGCACCGCTGCGGCAGCTGCGTGCTTTCGGCGAGGCCACCCGCGCCGAACTGCTGGAGCGCGCGCGGCAGCAGCTGGCCAATGGCAAGCCGGCCGAGGAAGTGCTGGAACTGCTGGCCCATGGCCTGACCAACCGCCTGCTGCACCCGCCGACCGCCGCCCTGCGCGCAGCCGCGCTCAGTGGCGACGCCGACCTGACCCGCGCCGCCGAGCGCCTGTTCCCGGCCACGCCGGGCTACCGCCACCCACCCGTGAGACCCGATGACGCCGACCCTGCGCCGTAAGCTGGAAGCGCTGGCCGAGCGCCGCGAAGAACTGGAACGCCTGCTCGCCGAACCCGACGTGGTCGCCGACAACACCCGTTTCCGCGATCTTTCGCGCGAATTCGCCCAACTTGAACCGGTCGCCACCGCCCTGGCCGACGAAGCGCGTGCCAAGGCCGACCTCGCCGCCGCCGAAAGCATGCGCGCCGACCCCGACCTGCGCGAACTGGCGGAGGAGGAAATCGCCGCCGCCCAGGCCCGCCTGCAGGAACTGGAACAGGAACTGGCCCTGCTGCTGGTGCCGCGCGACCCGCGTGACGAGGGCAACCTGTTCCTGGAAGTGCGCGCCGGTACCGGTGGCGACGAGGCGGCGATCTTCGCCGGCGACCTGTTCCGCATGTACGCCCGCTATGCCGAGCGCCAGGGCTGGAAGGTCGAGATCGAATCGGACAACCCCGGCGAACATGGCGGCTACAAGGAAGTGGTGGCGCGAGTGGTCGGCCGCGGCGCGTTCTCGCGCCTGAAGTTCGAATCGGGCACGCACCGCGTGCAGCGCGTACCGGCCACTGAATCGCAGGGTCGCATCCATACCTCGGCGGCCACCGTAGCGATCATTCCCGAAGCTGACGAAGTCGAAGAGATCGTCATCAACCCGGCCGACCTGAAGGTCGATACCTTCCGCTCGTCCGGTGCGGGCGGGCAGCACGTCAACAAGACCGAATCGGCCATCCGCATCACCCACGTGCCGACCGGCGTGGTGGTGGAATGCCAGACCGAGCGCAGCCAGCACGCCAACCGCGACAAAGCGATGAAGCGCCTGAAGGCGCAGCTGCTGGATGCCGAGCGCCAGCGCCAGGACGCGGCGCAGGCCGAATCGCGGCGCCTGCAGGTGGGCAGCGGCGACCGCAGCCAGCGCATCCGCACCTACAACTTCCCGCAGGGCCGGATCACCGACCACCGCGTGGAAGGGCTGACCCTGTACGACCTGCCCAACATCCTGGCCGGCGACCTCGATGCCCTGCTGCAGCGCCTGAGCCACGAGCACCAGGTGGACGCGCTGGCCCAGCTGGCAGCGGGCTGAGCCGATGTCGGCCTGGCAGCAGCGGCAGCAGTTGCAGCAGGCGCTGGCACGCCAACCGGGCGATTTCATCGCCTGGGTGATGCTGGCCGACCTGGAACTGGAAGCCGGCGACATCGGTGCCGGCGAGCGCGCTGCACGCCGCGCCCTGCAGTTGCGCCCGAACCACCCCGAAGCACTGGCCCGGCTGGGCCGGGTGGCGTGGATGGCCGGCGCGCATGCCGATGCAGCCACGCTGCTCGGCCAGGCCGCCTCGCTGGCGCCGGAACACCCTGGCATCGCTCTGTGGCTGGGGCACGCGCTGGAAGATGCCGATGATGCCGAAGGTGCGGCCGCCGCCTACCGCCGCGCGTACGCCCTGCTGCCCACCGAACCGTACATCGCTGCCCAGCGCCTGGCCTGGCAGCGCCGGCTGTGCGACTGGCGGGATCTGGATGTGCTGGCCGCGCAGGTGCGTGCTGCGGTCGCCAGCGGCCAGGGCGTGGTCGAGCCCTTCGCCTTCCTCAGCGAGGAGGCCAGTGCTGCCGAGCAGCTGGCCTGCGCCCGCGCGCGTGCGGCTGCCGTGGCCGCTGCCGTGCGCCCGCTGCCAGCGGTGCCGGTGCGTGCCCGTGGCCCACTGCGGATCGGCTTCCTTTCAAACGGTTTCGGCGCCCATCCCACCGGCCTGCTGACCGTCGCCCTGCTGGAACAGCTGCAGGCCGACCCGGCACTGCAGCTGCATCTGTTCGCACTGAACCGCGGTGATGGCAGCCGCATCCGCCAGCGCCTGCAGGCAACAGCCAAGCTGCATGATGTGGCCGGCCTGCGCCATGCCGAGACGGCCGCGCAGATCCGCGCGCAGGGGATCGACGTGCTGTTCGACCTGCGCGGCTGGGGCGGCGGCGGCACGCCGGAAGTGCTGGCGATGCGCCCTGCCCCGCTGCAGGTGAACTGGCTGGCCTATCCAGGCACGTCGGGGGCGCCGTGGATGGATGCGGTGGTTGGCGATGCCTTTGCCCTGCCGCCGGCACTGGAGCCGCATTACAGCGAACGCGTACTGCGCCTGCCGCGCGCCTTCCAGCCCTCGGACAATACCCGCGTGCTGGAACCGCCACCGACGCGTGCCGAGTGCGGCCTGCCCGAGCGTGGCGTGGTGTTCTGCTGTTTCAACAACAGCTACAAGCTCAACCCGCGCAGCATGCACCGCGCCTTTGCGGTACTGCAGGCAGTGCCGGGCAGCGTGCTGTGGCTGCTGTCCGGCCCCGGCCAGGCCGATGCGCGCCTGCGCGCAGCCGCGCAGACCGCCGGCGTGGATCCGGCACGGCTGGTGTTCATGGCAAAGCTGCCGCACCCGCAGTACCTGGCGCGCTATGCGCTGGCCGACCTGTTCCTGGACACGCACCCGTACAACGCCCACACCACCGCCTCCGATGCGCTGTGGGCCGGTTGCCCGGTGCTGACCTGCCCCGGCGAGACCTTTGCTGCGCGCGTGGCCGGCAGCCTCAACCATCATCTGGGCCTGGACGCCATGAACGTGGATGACGATGCCGCCTTCATCGCCCTGGCGAGCACGCTGGGCAACGACCCGGCGGCGCTCGCCACGCTGCGCGCGGGGCTGGCGCAGGCACGCGGGGGCAGCGGCGTATTCGACATGACCGGGTTCGCGGCGGATCTGTCGGCGCTGCTGCAGGCATTGGCGCGCGAGCACGGCTGGCTTGGCCTGGCGGGGTAGAGTCGACCGTTGGTCGACTGCTTCTAGGCCGGCCGAAGAAACCCGCGCTACGCGCGATAGTCGACCAACGGTCGACTCTACCGCTTGCCCGCAATGTCAGGGGGTGGTCGACTGCCCTGGGCCGGCCGAAGAAACCCGCGCTGCGCGCGATAGTCGACCAACGGTCGACTCTACCGTTTGCCCGCAATATCAGGGGGTAGTCGACTGCCCTGGGCGGGCCGAAGAAACCCGCGCTGCGCGCGATAGTCGACCAACGGTCGACTCTACCGTTT
>NZ_JBNNHG010000118.1:8249-12230 GCF_050268705.1 Stenotrophomonas sp. NPDC077659
TTGCCGCCAATGTCGGGGGTTGAACCCGGCCCTGACGGGTCCGCTCAATCCTTCACGGGAAAATCCTCGATCGGCCGCAGCACGTCGTAATGCTCCACATGCAGCTTGCCCTTCAACTTCGGCAGATCCAGCACCGGCTCATCCACCCGCGTATCCGGCAAACGATCCAGCAGATTACGCACCAGCGACAGCCGCCCCAGCCGCTGGTCGTTGAAATCCACCAGCGTCCACGGCGCCGCATCGCGATGGGTGGCGCGCAGCATCGCTTCGCGGGCCTCGGTATAGGCGCTGTACTTGCTGCGCGATTTCAGATCCACCGGTGTCAGCTTCCAGCCCTTCAACGGATCGCTGTGGCGCTCCTCGAAGCGCTTTTCCTGCTGTGCCTGGTCCACGCACAGCCAGTACTTGAACAGCAGGATGCCATCGTCCACCAACAACTGCTCGAACACCGGAGCCTGGTGCAGGAACTGCTGGTACTCGCTCTCGCTGCAGTAGCCCATCACCCGTTCCACGCCGGCGCGGTTGTACCAGCTGCGGTCCATCAGCACGATCTCGCCGGCCGCGGGCAGGTGGCTGGCATAGCGCTGGAAGTACCACTGGGTGGATTCGCGGTCGGTCGGCTTCGGCAGCGCCACCACCCGGCACTGGCGCGGGTTGAGGTGCTGGCTGACGGCCTGGATTGCGCCGCCCTTGCCGGCTGTGTCGCGACCTTCGAACAGCACCAGCAGGCGCTGCCCGCTGTGCTGGACCCAGCGTGCCATCGCGGTCAGTTCCAGCTGCAGCGGCTGCAGCAGTTCGTCGTATTCCTTGCGCTTGAGCTTGCCCATCGGAGCACCACACGGGAGGGAGCGCCGAGCGTAGCGCAGCGGTTGCCCACGCGGTGTTGACGCCGGGTAGAGCGGAGGAAAGTCGGTCGTTGGTCAACGATCGCGCGCAGCGCGGGTTTTTGCGGCCGGGTTGAGGAACAGTCGACCAACGGTCGACTCTACCGGGGCGCCGCGATCTGCTGTTCGATCTCGGCAGCGGTGACCGGGCCCAGGAACGTGTGCGCGACCTTGCCCTTCGGATCGATCAGGTGGGTCAGCGGCAGGCCGCGCGGGATGGCGAAGTCGGCCGGCGGATCGAACGGATCGACCACCACGATCGGATAGGTCACCGGGTGCTTGGCCAGGAACGCCTGCATCGCCGGCGTCTCGATGTCCTCGTAGGCCAGGCCCACCACTTCGATGTTGCTGCGCATCGCGTGCAGCGCCGACAGCTCCGGCATCTCCTTGCGGCACGGCGCACACCAGGTCGCCCAGAAGTTCACCACCACCCACTTGCCACGGTGCGCGGCCAGGTCGTACTCGCTGCCGTCGATGGCCTTCATCTTCAGGGTCGGGACCTCGGCGGTGGTGCGCTCGGCCGGATTCTCGTCCACAGCCGCCGGGGCCACCGGCGCCGGTGCCTGGGCCGGCGGTGCGCTGCTGGCCGGGGCCGGCTCCTGCGCGGGCTTGCAGGCGGCCAGGGCCAGCAGCAGGGCAAGCGGCAGGGCCTTCAACAGGGGCGAGCGGATCATGGTTTTTCTCCGGAATCAGGGTAGATGTCGCTGACACGGCGCTTCAGGCGCTCGCGCAGCGGCAGGCGAAGTTCGTCCAGGGCGGCCAGCGCGGCCTGGCCCAGGCTGTCATCGCGGTACGGCAGATGCTGCTCGGACACCGGGATGCGCAACTGGGTGCATTCGTACAGATCGGCCAGGCTGACCTGGTCCAGGTCGCGTGCCAGCAGCCATTCGCCGCGCTCGTCGCGGCGCAGCAGGCCGATCTCCTGCAGGTTGCAGGCCAGATCCTGCAGCAGTGAATCGGTCAGCATCGGCTCCAGCCGCAGGATCTCATCGTCGGCCAGGCCGCGGCCTTTGCCGCGTGCGTAGTGGAAGCGTCCAAGCAGGCGCAGCAGGCCGTAGAACTCGAAGCCCTGCGGCAGGCGCAACTCCACCGGCTGGTAGCGGAAGGCGGCCATCGACGAGGCCAGCGAGGCGCCCAGCAGCACCGCCACCCAGCACAGGTAGATCCACAGCAGCAGGATCGGTACGAAGGCCACCGTGCCGTAGAGCTTCTGGTAGGACTGGAAGCTGCCCAGGTAGGCCCCAATGCCCCACTTGATCAGCTCCAGCAGCACCGCGGCCAGCACCGCGCCGGGAATCGCGTGCCGCCACTTCACCGTGTGGTGAGGTACCACGCGGAACATCAGCATGATGCAGACGAACTCGATCAGCACCGGTGCAAGCCGCAGCGACAGATCGGCCAGCCAGCGCCCTTCCTGGGTGCCGAACAGGGGCATCGCGAACACCCGCGCCGACACCGCCAGCGACGCGGCCGCGAGCATCGCGCCCAGGGTCAGTACGGTCCAGTAGACCAGGAAGCGGGTCAGCTTGGGCCGCGTGCTGCCCACCCGCCAGATCTGGTTGAAGGTCTCTTCGACGCTGTTGAGGGTGATCAGCAGCGAAACCACCAGGGCGATGAAGCCGGCGGCGGTGAGCTGGCCGGCACTGGCCGAGAACTGCCGCAGGTAGCCCTCGGCCGCGCGGGCGGCGCTGGGTACGAAGTTGGAGAACACGTAGTCGCTGAGCTGGTCGCTCCAGCGATCGAACACCGGGAACGCCGACAGCACGCCGAAGACCACGATCGCCAGCGGCACCAGCGCGAACACGGTGGTGTAGGCCAGCGCCGCGGCTGCCTGGAACAGGCGGTCGTCGAGGAAGCGGCGCCAGAGGAAGCGACCGAAGCTGGCGGCCCGTGCGCGATCCCGCGCGCGCTCCATCCACAGGTTGAGCGTATCCAGAGGTTCCATCGGCGCAAGCGTACCCGATGCGGAATCGATGCAGGATAGCCATACTGGCATCCACACGATGAGGAGACCTGCACGCGATGGGCGAGATTCTGGTGCTGTACTACAGCCGGGGCGGTTCGGTGGCACGGCTGGCACGCCAGATCGCGCGAGGCATCGGCGAGGTGCCGGGCATGTCCGCGCGGCTGCGCACGGTGCCGCCGGTGGCCGCGGTGACCCAGACCGCGCAGCCGCCGGTACCCGATGACGGCGCGCCCTACGTGAGCGTGCAGGACCTGGCCGACTGCCAGGGCGTGCTGCTGGGCAGCCCCACCCGCTTCGGCAACATGGCCGCGCCGGTCAAGCATTTCCTCGATGGCCTGGGCGCCGAGTGGGTCAACGGCACCCTGTCGGGCAAGCCGGCCGGTGTGTTCACCTCGACCGCCTCGATGCATGGCGGCCAGGAATCGACCCTGCTGTCGATGCAGGTACCGCTGCTGCACCACGGCTGCGTGATCGTCGGCATTCCCTTCACCGAGCCGGCGCTGAGCCACACCACCAGTGGCGGCACGCCCTATGGCGCCAGCCACGTCGCCGGTGCCGCCGACGACCCGCAGCCCACCGACGACGAGGCCGTGCTGGCCCGCGCGCTGGGCCGCCGGGTGGCCGACATCGCACAACGGCTGGCCCGATGAACAGCGCGCCGCGCACGGTCCTGCTGCTGGCCCTGATGGGGCTGGCCGCGCTGTTCGCAGGCTGGTTCATCAATGACAAGCACTGGCTGGCCACCCAGCTGGTGTTCACCGCGCCGCCGCTGGCGCTGGCCATCGCCCTGCGGCTGGGCTGGCGCAAGGCCGGCTTCTGGGCCTCGGTGCTGGCCCTGGGCTGGTTCAGCCATGGCGTGATGAGCGCTTGGAGCCACCCGGAAACCCGCTGGCTGGCGCTGATCGAGATTGCGCTCGCCCTGCTGGTGATCTTCGCCGCCAGCCTGCCGGGGCTGCGCGCCCGCTTCAGCAAGCGACGCTGACGCTGCCGCCGCCGGGCTTTATCATCTGTGTCCCCGGCCCCGCGCCGCTGTACCTGCCTTGGTTTCGCGCATGCACATGATGGAAGAGCTTCTGGTCGTCACCACCGGTGGCACGATCGACAAGATCTACTTCGACGACAAGTCGGACT
>NZ_JBNNHG010000119.1:0-12145 GCF_050268705.1 Stenotrophomonas sp. NPDC077659
TGCGAACAGGCGGCCAGGCTGCACAGCGCGGCGATGGATAGCAGTGGGGCACGTACATTCATGCCCCAACCCTAACGGCCATGCCCGGCAGGTGCAAACCGTGCGACTCATCCCTGCGCGGGCGACCCGGCCTGCCGTGGTGCTTCGGCAACCACCTCGGTGGCTGCGACCGGTGCCGAAACGCCCTCGCCCGCCGGCTCCTGTTCGATCGGATCGACATCGAAGGGCGTGCGGAACACCAGCGACGGCAGCAGCGTGGTCAACGCGGCATACAACAACAGCGCACCGAACAGCACCGCCGGAATCTGGAAGCGCTCGCGCATGATCGCCGCCAGGACCAGGGTGAAGATCAGCGTGGGTGCCAGCGCCACCGACACCCGCAGGCTGCTGCGGAAGCTTTCGCCGAACATCACCCGGCGCTGCAGCCAGACCACGCCGATGCGCAGCGGCAGCACCACCAGGGTGAGGACGATGCCCAGCCCCAGCGCTTCAAAGCTGAGTGCTTCGCTCGGCACCTTGGTGCCGGCATTGAAGAAGTAGAATGGCACGAAGAACGATGCAAACAGCCGCAGGGCATGCAGGTTTTCATGCGAGGCCAGCAGCGGCATGCGCTGGTGCAGCAGGCGCGCCACCAGGCCCGCGATGAACGCGCCCACCAGGTAATACACGCCCAGCAGGTAGGTGATGTAGGCCGCCACCATGCCCACCATCACCAGCAGCGAGAACTCCGAGCCCGGTGCGTGCGGTGCCACCCAGCGGCCCAGCGCGATGAACAGCAGCGGCAGGCCGATCATCATCGCCAGCAGGGCCAGGCTGGACAGCGCCATGTGCGCCGGATCGCCGGCCTGCAGCACGATGAACAACGCCGCCAGCGCCAGCAGCTCACCGGCGATGGCCTTGCTGGTCACCCAGAAGCGCTCGTCTTCGCTCAGGCCAAGCCGCGATAGCGAATCCATGATGAAACCGGTGGAGGGCGTCAGCAGCGCCAGCGCCAGCAGGCCCGCGGCCTGCCACGGCAGCGCCGCGTACCGCCAGGCCAACCAGCCAACGCCGAACAGCGTTGCCGTGCGTATGACCAGATGTGCCAGCAGCGGCCACATGCCTCGACGCAATGCCCGCAGGTCCACTTCCAGGCCGGCAAACAGGAACAACGAGGAAATGCCCAGCGTCGCCAGCAGGCCGATCACCGCGTCATGCGCCCGGTCGCCCAGCCAGAGCATGGCGATGATGCCAAACAGGAGGCAGGTCAACGGTGCGGGCAGGCTGAAGCGCTGCAGCGCACGCGGGATCACCAGCAGCGCGAAGATCAGCAGCAGGTAGATCAATTCATGGCTCATCGCAGGGGCGTCCGCAGAAAATGCAGCGCGCAGGATGGCGGCGCGGCCGTGAACAGGCAAGCATGGGCGGCCGCGTGCCGCTTCAGGCGATCATCGCATCGGCCAGCGCGCCGACACGCGCCAGCACCGCGGCGCGCTGGTCCTCATCGACCGATGCCCCCTGCAGATAGGCCGTAATCACCCACGGCGCACCACCCGCACGCGGCCAGAGCACGGCGATGTCATTGCGCGTGTCCTCACCGTTGCTGCCGGTCTTGTCGCCCACCCGCCAGCGCGCGCCCAGGCCGGCACGCAGGCAGGCATCACCGGTCTGGTTGTCGATCAGCCAATCGGCAAGCTGCAGGCGCGACGCGTTCGAGAGGCCGTCGCCCACCACGAACCGGGCCAGACTGGCCGCCATGGCCGCCGGACTGGTGGTATCGCGTGGATCTCCGTTCGCAAACCTGTTCATCTCCGGCTCGTAGCGATCATTGCGGGTCACCGTATCGCCCTGCGCGCGCAGGAATGCCGTCAGTGCGGGCGGGCCACCGCTCACGCCCAGCAGCAGGTTGGCGGCGGTGTTGTCGCTGGTAACCAACGTGCCCCGGCACAGATCGCGCACGCTCAGATCCTTGCCGACGTGGCGGCGGGCCACCGGCGCGTAGGACAGCAGGTCCTGCTCGGCAATCGGTACGCGGGTGTCGAGCGACACGTGCCCGGCGTCGGCCAGACTCAGCACGTGGGCTACCAGCATCGATTTGAAGGTACTGCACATCGGGAAGCGCTCGTCCTGGCGATGCCCACCGATGCGGCGACCGCTGCCGGTGTCCAGCACGGTCACGCCAAGGCGGCCACCGCTGGCTTTCTCCAGCGCGGCGAAATCAGTGGTGCTGGCGATGGCGGCATTCGTGCCAGCAGTGCCGGGCGCAGGCGCTACGGCACGCGCCAGTGCAGGCGCAAGCAAGGAGGATACGAGGGCGGCACCAGTGAACTGCAGGAATTGACGGCGGGCGTGCATGGGCGGGCTCCGGTGGACGTGCCCCGATTATTGGAACCCTGCCCTCACGACACCAGCGGCAATTTTCAGGGTGAGGCATGAATTCAATCAATGACTCCGACAAAGAAACCCCCGCCATGGCAAGACCTCCGCCAATCGAGCTAGGATCAGCCATCACCCCCACTCACGCCTGGTCATGCTGCACCCCACCCTGCCGCTCAATGCCCTGCGTGCCTTCGAAGCCGCTGCACGGCACCAGAACTTCACCCGTGCGGCACTGGAACTGTGCGTCAGCCAGGCCGCGCTCAGCCATCAGATCCGCGGGCTGGAAGACCGGCTGGGCATCCGCCTGTTCCACCGCCTGCCGCGCGGGGTGGCGTTGACCGAGGAGGGCGCAGCACTGTTTCCGGTGCTCAATGAATCCTTCCAGCGTATCGGCGCCAGCATCGCCCGCTACACCGGCGGCCCCGCGCGCGAGGTGCTGACCCTGGGCGTGGTGGGCACCTTCGCGACCGGCTGGCTGCTGCCACGGCTGGGCGCGTTCGAAGCGGCGCATCCGGATATCGAGCTGCGCCTGCAGACCCACAACAACCGCATCGACCTGGCCGGCGAAGGCCTGGATCTGGCGATCCGCTTTGGTGATGGTGACTGGCAGGGGCAGGCGTGCACGGCGATCCTCGATGCGCCGTTCGCACCGCTGTGTGCCCCGGCCGTGGCGCGGCGCCTGAAGCAGCCGCGCGAGCTGGGCACCGTGCCACTGCTGCGCTCCTACCGCAGCGACGAATGGCCGCGCTGGTTGCAGGCAGCCGGGGTAAGCGGCGTGGAGGCGCGCGGGCCGGTGTTCGATTCATCCCTGACCGTGGCGATGGCCGCCGCCGGTGGTGCCGGCGTGGCCCTGCTGCCGCTGCGCATGTTCGAACAGGAGCTGGCCGAAGGCCGTTTGCTGCAGCCGTTCAGCACCAGGCTGGATCTCGGGCGCTACTGGCTGACCCGGCTGCGCTCGCGCGCCGAGCGCGAGCCGGCAAAGCGCTTTCGCGAGTGGTTGCAGGCGCAGTCATGATGTAGAGCCGAGCCCACGCTCGGCTGCTTCATGTCCAATGCCGCGCTGCGCGCGCAAGCCGAGCATGGCTCGGCTCTACAAGAAAGCCAGCCGGCCAGCGGCCGACACTACCGGTCAGGACTCCAGCAGCTCCATCCAGGCCGCTTCGGCTTTTTCCAGCTGCGCGGCGGTGGTTTCGCGGTCGCGGCCGAGCACGGCCATGCGGGTGGCATCGGCATAGTTGGCCGGGTCGGCCAACTGGCGGTCCAGTTCGGCCAGGCTGCCTTCCAGCTCGGCCACCCTGGCTTCGGCGGCAGCCAGCTTGTGCGGGTTGGCCGGCTTCTTCTGCACCACCTGCGCCACCGGGGCGGTCTTGACCACCACCGGCTCTTCCACCTGTTCCATGCGCGCCTTGGTGCCCTGCGCCTGCGGACGGGTGCGCAGCCACGCGGCGTAGGCATCCAGGTCGCCTTCGAACGGCTCGACCACGCCATCAGCCACGCGCCAGTACGTATCGCATACCAGACCGATGAGGTGCCGGTCATGCGAGACCATCACGATCGCGCCCTCGAAGGTCGCCAGTGCTTCGGCCAGGGCTTCGCGCATTTCCAGGTCAAGGTGGTTGGTCGGTTCGTCCAGCAGCAGCACGTTCGGCTGCTGCCAGGCGATCAGTGCCAGTGCCAGGCGCGCGCGTTCGCCGCCGGAGAAACCATCGACCGGCTCGAAGGCACGGTCGCCGGGGAAGTTCCACTTGCCGAGGAAATCGCGGAACGACTGGTTCGGCGCGTCCGGGGCGATCTCGCGGAAGTGCTCCATCGGCGACTGCCCTTCGTGCAGCGATTCCACCGTGTGCTGGGCGAAGTAGCCGATCTTCAGGTCCGGGTGCGCCGAACGCTCACCGGCGATGGGCATCAATTCGCCCACCAGGGTTTTCACCAGGGTGGTCTTGCCGGCGCCGTTGGGGCCAAGCAGGCCGATGCGCTGGCCCGCCTCCAGGCCGAAGCCCACGTTGTGCAGGATGACCGCATCCTTGCCATAGCCGGCTTCGACGTGGTTCAGGCGGATCAGCGAGAACGGCAGCTTGGCCGGCGGTGCGAATTCGATGCGGAACTCGCGCTCGGCGCGCACCGCTTCGGTGCCGGCCAGCTTGGCCAGGCGTTTCATCCGGCTCTGGGCCTGCGCGGCCTTGCTGGCCTGGGCCTTGAAGCGGTCGATGAAGCTCTGCAGGTGGGCGCGTTCGGCCTGTTCCTTCTCGTGTGCGATCTGCTGCTGGCGCAGCTGTTCGGCACGCTGGCGTTCGAAATCGGTGTAGCCGCCCGGGTAGAGCTTGGCGCCGCCACCGTGCAAGTGCAGGGTGTGGGTAGCCACATTGTCGAGGAACTCGCGGTCATGCGAGATCAGCAGCAGGGTGCCCGGGTACTTCAGCAGCCACTGTTCCAACCAGTACACCGCATCCAGGTCGAGGTGGTTGGTCGGTTCGTCCAGCAGCAGCAGGTCGCTGGGCATCATCAGTGCGCGCGCCAGGTTCAGGCGCACGCGCCAGCCACCAGAGAACGAAGACACCGCGCGGTGGTGGGTCTCGGCCGGGAAGCCCAGGCCGTGCAGCAGCTTGCCGGCACGCGCTTCGGCGTCGTAGGCATTCAGTTCGGCCATGCGCGTATGCGCCTCTGCCACGGCCTCCCAGTCTTCGCGGGCGGTGGCGTCCGCCTCGGCGGCCAGCACGGCGGCCACTTCGATATCGCCGCCCAGCACGAAGCTCAATGCCGGGTCGGGCAGCGACGGGGTTTCCTGGGCCACGCTGGCGATGCGCACCTTGCCCGGCAGGTCGACGTCGCCCTTGTCCGCCTCCAGCTCGCCCTTCACCGCCGCGAACAAGCTGGATTTGCCAGCACCGTTGCGGCCGACCACGCCCACCCGGTAACCGGCGTGCAGGGTCAGGTCGACATTGGACAACAGCAGCCGCTCGCCGCGGCGCAAGGCGAAATTACGAAGCGAAATCATGGGGGAAGGCGTCCATATAACCAAATGGAATGTGCTGGTGAGCACTGTTCCTGCGACGTAATTCTAGCCTTAACGAATACTTGACGCGTCCCGGGAAGCAACGCGGTCGCTCCGCTTCTCTCCCTCGTCGAGTCCGCGCGCCTCCCGGGCCCCTGCCCCGCCAATGCTCGCCGCTGCTAAATGATTGCTTTTGCAACGTTTTTTATCATGGCGCGCATTTGACAGCCGCTTCAATTCGCGTTAACTGCTGCATTGCGCACCGCAACAACCGTCGTCCGCCTCACCACGTGATGTCGATTCCGGTGCCAGATCCCGCCAACCGGAGCCCCACCCCGATGACCCGCAAGACCAGCCTGATTGCCGCCGCCATCGCTGTCGCACTCGGTGGCGCTACGTTCGCCGCCGCTGCCCAGCAGGCCGGCAGCGCCGCCAACACCCTCGATACGGTGATCGTCACCGGCACCCGTGTGGCCGACCGTACGGTCGCCGAGTCGCAGTCGCCGATCGACATCATCACCCCGGAAATCCTGCAGTCCACCGGTACCAGCGAACTGGCCACCGCGCTGTCGCGCGCCCTGCCCTCGCTCAACTTCCCGCGCCCGGCCCTGACCGACGGCACCAGCGGCGTACGCCCGGCGCAGCTGCGCGGCCTCTCGCCGGACCAGGTGCTGGTGCTGGTGAACGGCAAGCGCCGGCACACCTCGGCGATGATCAACGTCAACGGCAGCATCGGCCGCGGCTCCTCGGCGGTGGACATCAACGCCATCCCGATCGCTGCCATCGAGCGCGTGGAAGTGCTGCGCGACGGCGCCTCGGCGCAGTACGGCTCGGACGCCATCGCCGGCGTCATCAACATCGTGCTCAAGGGCAGCGGCAGTGGCGGCAGCCTGGCGGTGGACTACGGCCAGTACTCGGCCGGTGACGGCAACAAGTACCAGCTGTCCGGCGACACGGGCGTGGAGTTTGGCAACGGCCGCGGCCGCGTGCACGTGGCCGGTCAGATCAGCCAGCAGGATGAAAGCAACCGCGCCGGCCCCTACCGCGGCACCACGCCGAACACCGGCAACTACCCCGCCATCGGCCAGACCACCTTCATCGTCGGCGACCCGCGCGTGGATGCCACCGCGGCCTCGGTCAACGCCAGCTTCGATTTCAGCGACCACGTGACCGGCTACGCCAGCGCGCTGCTCAGCAACCGCGACATCACCTCGTTCGCGTTCTACCGTTCGCGCAACCACAGCTCGCAGACCGCGCTGCTGGCGCAGATCTACCCCGACGGCTACGTGCCGCAGATCAACCAGTATTCCAAGGACCGTTCGCTGGTGGCCGGCGTCAAGGGCAACACCGACAACGGCTGGACCTGGGACCTGAGCCTGAACCACGGCGAGAACACCCTGGATTTCCACACCCGCAACAGCATCAACTACAGCCTGGGCGCCACCAGCCCGCGTTCGTTCTACGACGGCACGCTGAAGTACCAGCAGGACATCTTCAACGCCGACCTCACCAAGTCGCTGGACTGGGGCCTGGCCTATCCGGTCACGCTGTCCTTCGGTGGTGAGTACCGCAAGGAGAAGTGGGACCAGAACCCAGGGGAGCTGAACTCGTACACCGGCACCGGTGCGCAGGGCTTTGCCGGCTTCACCCCCACCAATGAAGTGCATGCCGACCGCCACAATTACGCGGTCTACGCCGGCCTGGAAGCCGACCTGACCGAGAAGTTCTCCGCCGGCGTGACCGGCCGCTACGAGGACTACTCCGACTTCGGCGACCGCTTCTCCGGCAAGCTGTCGGCGCGCTATGCATTCACCGACAAGGTCGCGCTGCGTGCCACCGCCTCCAGCGGCTTCCGCGCCCCGTCGCTGGCCCAGCAGGGCTACCAGGCAGTGACCAGCCAGTTCCTCAACGGTGTATTCGTCGAACGCGGCACCTTCCCCACCACCAGCGCGGCGGCGCAGGCGCTGGGCGCATCGCCGCTGAAGGCTGAAACCTCCACGTCCTACAGCCTGGGCCTGGTGCTGCAGCCGGTGGATCGCCTGTACGTCACCGTCGATGCCTACCAGATCGATATCGACAACCGCATCGCGCTGTCCTCCAGCATCACCACCAACGCCGCCACCAGCGCACTGCTGGGCACGCTGGGCCTGCCGCAGGTGACCGCGTTCTCCTACTTCACCAACGGCCTGGATACCCGCACCCGTGGCGTCGACTTCGTGTCCAGCTACACCGTGCCGTTTGCCGCCAGCAGCCTGGAACTGACCGCGGCCTACAGCTACAACGACACCAAGGTGCAGCGCGTGGGCGGCACCCCGGCCGTGTTCAGCACCCTGGGCCTGACCCAGTCGCTGATCGGCCGTGATGAGATCGGCCGCATCGAGGACAGCTACCCGCGCGACAAGACCGTGCTGAGCGGCACCTGGCGTTCGGACCACTGGGAACTGGGCCTGGCCGCGACCCGCTACGGCGAATTCACCGTGCGCAACTCGGCCACCGCCCTGCGTGACCAGACCTACGGCGACAAATGGGTGCTGGACGCATCGGTGAGCTACAAGCCGAGCAGCAACTGGACCCTGACCGTGGGTGCGGACAACCTGCTGGACGAGTACCCGGACCGTACCGAAGACCTGCAGAACTCGACCTTCGGCATGCTGCCCTACAGCAACTACTCGCCGTTCGGCTTCAACGGCGCGTACGTCTACGGCCGCATCAAGTACAACTGGTAAGCGGTAACAGGCGCGCCGGGCCCAGCCCCGCATTGCGCTGGTAGTGCCGGCCGCTGGCCGGCATCCCCTCGCCGCCTCTGGAGGAGAGCCCCTTCCTGTTGAAGGGGCGCGCCGAAGGCGGGGGGTAGAGGAGAAATGCGCGGGCAAACCTGCAGGCCACGTGCCGTGGCCTGCGGGTTTGCCGTATCTGGCCTCATCGGTGAAAATCGGGGCATCCCCCCGATTTCCTGCGAGTGCCGATGCACCATGACACCGACCTGATCAACATCGTGGCCGTTGGCCTGGGGCTCGCCTTCATCTTCGGCGCGCTGGCCAACAAGCTCCGCTTGTCTCCTCTGGTCGGGTATCTGGTGGCTGGCATCTGCGTCGGCCCGTTCACCCCTGGCTTCGTGGCCGACCAGGCGCTGGCCAACCAGTTGGCCGAACTGGGCGTGATGCTGCTGATGTTCGGCGTCGGCCTGCACTTCTCACTGAAGGACCTGATGGCGGTCAAGGCCATCGCCATCCCCGGCGCCATCGGCCAGATCGCGGTGGCCACCCTGCTGGGCTGGGCGGTGGCGTGGCTGATGGGTTGGCCAGCCCTGCACGGTGTCATCTTCGGTTTCTCGCTGGCCACGGCCAGTACCGTGGTGCTGCTGCGGGCGATGGAAGAGCGTCGCCTGCTGGAAACCATGCGCGGCAAGATCGCCGTGGGCTGGCTGATCGTCGAGGATCTGGCCTGCGTCCTGGCGCTGGTGATGATGCCGGTACTGGCCGGCGTGTTCGGCCCCGACGCCTCCAAAGAAACCCACACCCTCGGCAGCGTGCTGGCCGACATCGGCTGGACCTTCGTGCAGTTGGGGCTGTTCGTGGCGGTGATGCTGGTGGTCGGCCGCCGGGTCATTCCATGGATCCTGGAGCGCATTGCCGGCACCGGTTCGCGCGAGCTGTTCACCCTGTCGGTGCTGGCCATCGCGCTGGGCGTGGCGTTCGGCTCGGCCATGCTGTTCGGCGTGTCCTTCGCGCTGGGCGCATTCTTCGCCGGCATGCTGCTCAACGAATCCGAACTGAGCCACAAGGCAGCGCATGATTCACTGCCGCTGCGCGACGCGTTCGCCGTGCTGTTCTTCGTTTCAGTAGGCATGCTGTTCGACCCCAACATCATCGTGCAGCACCCCTGGCAGGTGCTGGCGACGGTGGCGATCATCATGTTCGGCAAGTCGGCGGCGGCGTTCTTCATCGTGCGCGCCTTCGGCCACCCGACCAGCACCGCGCTGACCATTTCGGCCAGCCTGGCGCAGATCGGCGAATTCGCCTTCATCATCGCCGGCCTCGGCGTGGCCCTGCAGATCCTGCCCAAGGAGGGCCAGTCGCTGGTGCTGGCCGGTGCGCTGGTGTCGATCATGCTCAACCCGCTGGTATTCGGCCTGCTGGACCGCTGGCAGGCCAAGCAGGAGCAGTCTCCGCAGGCGCCCGAACCGGAAGAGGCCACCGGTCCTTCGCGCGACCTGCATGACCACGCCATCGTCATCGGTTATGGCCGGGTGGGTAGCGAGCTGGCCCAGGTGCTGCGCGACCGTGGCGTGCCTGTGCTGGTGATCGATGACAACAAGGAACACGTCGAGCAGGCGCATGCCAAGGGGCTGGCGGCCATCCGCGGCAGTGCCGCCGCCGACCGGGTGCTGGCCGAAGCCCATCCGGAGCGGGCGAAGATCGCGGTGCTGGCCATTCCGCAGCCGCTGGAAGCCGGCGAGGCGCTGGCCAAGCTGCGCGCGATCAACCCGGACCTGACCCTGCTGGCACGCGCGCACAGCGATGCGGAAGTGAAGCATCTGCTGGAACACGGTGCCGATGGCACGGTGATGGCCGAACGCGAACTGGCCTATTCGCTGGCGGAGATGATCATGTCCACCCCGCCGTACCGGAACCTGGGGCAGCACAGCATTCCGGTGGTGTAACGGCTGTTGGTAGATGTCGACCTTGGTCGACACGGTAGATCCACGCCATGCGTGGATGCTTCTGGATGACCTTCCTCCACGCATGGCGTGGATCTACTACAGAAAAATCCCCAACGGGCCCGCACCCGTCGGGGATCAGTACTGCTGGGGATTGCCCGTTTTTCCACGCCTTGGAGAGGCAGTTCCACCGTAGCGCATCCTGCGCTGCGTGGTGATCGCCGCTGGCGATGACGACCAAGCCGCTGGCTATCAGGCGGCGGTCAGGGCCTGTTCCAGATCGGCGCGCAGATCCTCGATGTGCTCGATGCCGATCGACAGGCGCACGGTGTCTTCGCTGACACCGGCACGCGCCAATTCTTCCGCATTCAACTGGCGGTGCGTGGTCGAGGCTGGATGCGTGGCCAGCGATTTGGCATCACCCAGGTTCACCAGCCGGGTGAACAGTTTCAGCGCATCCAGAAGACGGGCCCCGGCCTCGCGGCCACCGGGCAGGCCGAAGGTCAGCACGCCGGAGCCATGCCCGCCGAGGTAGCGCTGGGCAGCCGCATGCTCGGGATCTTCGGCCAGGCCGGCATAGCGCACCCAGGCCACCTTGGCGTGCGCCTGCAGGTACTGCGCCACCGCCAGCGCGTTGGCGTTGATGCGCTCCATGCGCAGGGCCAGGGTTTCGATGCCCTGCAGGATCAGGAACGCGTTGAACGGCGACAGTGCGGCGCCGGTGTTGCGCAGCGGCACCACCCGCGCGCGGCCGATGTAGGCCGCCGGGCCGAGCGCTTCGGTGTAGACCACGCCGTGGTAACTGGGGTCTGGCTCATTCAGGCGGGCAAAGCGCGTGCGCTGCGCGGCCCAGTCGAAGCGGCCCGAATCGATGATGGCCCCGCCCAGGCTGGTGCCATGGCCGCCGAGATACTTGGTCAGCGAATGCACCACGATGTCGGCACCGTGATCGAACGGGCGCAGCAGGAAAGGCGTGGCCACCGTGTTGTCGACAATCAGCGGCACGCCGGCGGCATGGGCCACCTCGGCAATCGCGGCGATATCGGTGACGTTGCCACGCGGGTTGCCGATGGATTCAACGAACACCGCCTTGGTACGCGCGTCGATGAGCGCGGCAAAGGCAGCGGGGTCTGCCGGATCGGCAAAGCGCGCGGTGATGCCGTACTGCGGCAGCGTATGGGCCAGCAGATTGAGGCTGCCGCCATACAGCGCGCTGGCCGCCACGATGTTGTCGCCGGCCTCGGCGATGGTCTGGATGGCATAGGTGATCGCCGCCTGGCCCGACGCCAGCGCCAGCGCACCGATGCCCCCTTCCAGCGCGGCCAAGCGCTGTTCCAGCACGTCGGTGGTGGGGTTCATGATGCGGGTGTAGATGTTACCCGGCACCTTCAGGTCGAACAGATCCGCACCGTGCTGGGTGTCATCGAAGGCGTAGGCCACGGTCTGGTAGATCGGCACCGCCACCGCGCGCGTGGTCGGGTCGGGACGGTAGCCGCCGTGCACGGCCAGGGTTTCCAGTTGCCACTGCGGGTCGCTCATCGCACCTGACTCCTTCCGGGAAACGGCCACCATAGGGCAGCCGTTGCACACGGGTCAGATCAATGCGTGATGACCGGCTTACTGCCGGTTATCAGCGCGGCTCGCCCGGGCACGCAGGCCCCTCGTCGCCGCCGCACAACGCCACCCCACTCAGCCACTTCACCCAGGTCACCACGTCGGCCTCCTTCACTTCGGTGCGGAACGCCTTCTGCACGGTATAGAAGCCCTGCTCGCCCTGGATGCCCTTGACCCAGGCGGTTTCCGGCTTGCCGGTACCGGGGTTGAGCGGGCAACTGAGCATCAGCACCGCCATCTGACGGCCCAGTTCTACGCCTTCACGCAGCCAGTTCACCTCCGCATCCGGGCAGGCACCGCGCCAGCCGGCTTCCATGGAGCCAAGGAAATCGCGTGGCGAGACCCACGCAGAGTTCGGCGCGATATTGACCGTGACCATGTCGGTCCACGCTTCCACCGTCTGCCCTTTGGGCACGAACTCGGTGATGTGGCCGGTCTGCGGATCGGACGCCTCAAAGGCTTTGACGTAGCCATCGAACCTGGGCATCAACACCTGTTCGCTGGCCGCCATCGCGGTGGCG
>NZ_JBNNHG010000120.1:0-11996 GCF_050268705.1 Stenotrophomonas sp. NPDC077659
TGTACATCGGTGCCGAAGTCCGCGCCGGCGACATCATGGTCGGCAAGGTCACCCCTGGCGTATTCAGTATCGAGATCCTTCTGCAGCATCTCCTCCACGGTCTTGCCGGGCTCGGTGGCATGCGGGCGCATGTCCGGGTCGCCCCCCAGGAACAGGATGCGGCGCAGCAGCGCGTCGGCGTGCTGGGTTTCCTCTTGCATCTCGTGGTTCAGGCGTTCGTACAGCGCGAACAGGCCCTGGTCCTCGTAGCGGCGGGAATGGATGAAGTACTGGTCGCGGGCAGCAAGCTCGCCGCGCAGCAGTTCCTTCAGGCAGGCGATGACGTCCGGGTTGCCTTTCATGGGGGGCTCCTGTGAATCGATGCGGCATAGGGTGCCGTATTTCAAAATACGGTGATCTAATCGGAATCAGTCGCAGTTGCGCCTGCGGCTACACTTTCCCCACGCGTGCCCAAAGGACCTGCAATGCGACGTACCTGGCGTTGGATATTGGCGGCGCTCATCGCCATCGTGCTGGCCACCGTACTGGTCCTGTGGCTGCTGCTGCGCGGCAGCCTGGCGGAACTGGACGGTGACCAGGCGCTGCCCGGGCTGGCCGCGCCGGTCAGCGTCGAACGCGATGCACTGGGGGTGGTGACCATCACTGCCGGCAGCCAGGCCGACGCCATGCGCGCCCTGGGCCACGTACATGCGCAGGAGCGCTACTTCGAGATGGACCTGATGCGCCGCAGCGCCGCCGGTGAACTGTCGGCGCTGTTCGGGCCGCTGGCCATCGACGCCGACAAGCGCATGCGCGTGCACCGGCTGCGCGCCCGCACCGAGGCGCACCTGGACGTTGCGCTGGGCGACAACCCGCAGGCGGTGCGCGCCTACGTGGAGGGCGTCAACGCCGGCGTGGCCGATCTGTCAGTGCGGCCCTGGGCCTACCTGCTGCTACGGCAATCGCCCACACCCTGGCAGGCCAGCGACAGTGTACTGGCCGGACTGGCCATGTATGCCGACCTGCAGGACCCGGGCAACCAGAACGAACTGGCGCTCAGCCGCATCCGCGATGTGGTGCCGCCTGCCCTGTACGCACTGCTGGCCCACGATGGCAGCAGCTGGGACGCGCCCCTGCAGGGCGAGCCGCGCGGCGATGCGGTGCTGCCCGATGCCACGCAGCTGGACCTGCGTACACTGGCGTCCGCGCCCACCGCACCGGCCGCCGCAACCAATGCGGTCGGCAGCAACAATTTCGCCGTGGCCGGTGCGCTCACCGCCGACGGCCGCGCCATCGTCGCCGACGACATGCACCTGGGCCTGCGTGCGCCCAGCCTCTGGTTCCGCGTGCGCCTGCGCTATCCGGATCCGAAGGCGCCCGGCGGCCAGGTCGATGTCAGCGGCTTCTCGCTGCCAGGCGTGCCGGCGGTCATCGTCGGCAGCAACGGGCACGTGGCCTGGGGCTTCACCAACAGCTACATCGACACCGCCGACTTCCGCCGCGAACCGGCCAATGCCGCGGTGACCGTGCACCAGGAACGCATCGCCGTGGCAGGCAATCCCGATGTCGTGTTCCCGGTGCGCGAAACCGCCTGGGGACCGATCCTGCACACTCACGCCGACGGCAGCGGCGATGCCCTGCGCTGGGTCGCCCACCTGCCCGGCGCGGTGCGCATGGACTTCGCCGACATGGCCCGCGCGGGCAACCTCGACCAGGCCCTGAAGACCGCCGACCACGCCGGCATTCCCGCGCAGAACCTGGTCATCGGCGACCGCAGCGGGCGCATTGCCTGGCGTCTGGTCGGCGCCCGCCCTGATCGTGGCCCCGGCTGCGTGCCGCAGGGCTTCAGCAGTGCACAGAACAGTGCAGAGTGCGCGCCGTGGCCGATCCGCAGCGATGCCGCGCCGGCGCTGATCGATCCGCCTGCACAGCGGCTGTGGACCGCCAACAGCCGCGTGGTCGATGATGCCAGCCTGGCCGTGGTCGGCAACGCGGGCTACGACCTGGGCGCGCGCGGCCAGCAGATCCGCAACCTGCTGGCCAGCCAGGAACGCTTCGACGAACATGACCTGCTGGCGATCCAGCTCGACGACCGTGCCGTGTTCCTGCAGCGCTGGTGGGTGCTGCTGCAGGACACCGCTGCACGCAGCGACGACCCGTCATTGAAGCGGCTGGCCGCCGCCAGCGGGCATTGGGACGCGCGTGCCTCGGCCAGTTCAACCAGCTACCGGATCGTGCGCGGCTTCCGTGGCGAAGTGCTCGATGCCATCGAACGGGCGCTGCTGGCGCCGGCCAGGGCGCGGCTGGGCGAGGACTTCCTGCCGCCGCGCCTTGCGCAACTGGAAGGCGTGGTCTGGCCGATGCTGGAACAGCGCCCGGCCAACCTGCTGCCGCCGGGCGTGGACAACTGGGACGCACTGCTGGCCAACGCTGCGCACACCCTTGAAGCCGACCTTGGCAAGCAGGGGCCGCTGCAGCAGCGCACGTGGGGCGAGCGCAACGTCGCCGACATCTGCCACCCCGTCTCGCGTGCCCTGCCCGCCTTCACCCGTCGTTGGCTGTGCATGCCGGCCGACCAGCTGCCTGGCGACCGCGACATGCCGCGTGTGCAGGGGCCGAACTTCGGTGCCTCGCAGCGCATGGTGGTGTCGCCCGGCCATGAAGCCGATGGCATCGTGCACATGCCCGGCGGCCAGAGTGGGCACCCGCTGTCGCCCTACTGGGGCGCCGGCCACGAGGACTGGGTGCATGGCCGCCCGACCCCGTTCCTGCCGGGCAAGGCGCAGCATGTATTGAAACTGGTCCCGGCGAGATGAATGTAGAGCCGAGCCCATGCTCGGCTGCCTTGGCGTGAAGCCGAGCGCAGGCTCGGCTCTACAGCGTACGGATCACGCCCGGCGCCGCTCGATCAGGTTCAACAGCGGCCCGGTCATCGCCGTGGTCACCAGTGCCATGACGACCAGCACCGCAAACAGGCGGTCACCGAGCAGGCCCAGCTCGTAGCCGAGGTTGAGCACGATCAGCTCCATCAGGCCGCGGGTGTTCATCAACGCGCCCAGGCGCCAGGCCTCACGGCTGTCCATGCCGGTGCTGCGCGCCGCGCTCCAGGTACCCAGCAGCTTGCCGGCCGTCGCCACCCCGATCACCACCGCGCACAGCAGGATGTCGCTGGTCTGCAGTACGTCGGCACGCATGCGCAGGCCGGTCATCGCGAAGAACAGCGGCAGCAGCAGGGTCACGGCGAAGGGTTCGACCTTGGCCACCAGCAGGTTGCGCAGCTGCGCGTTGGACGAGACGGCCACACCCGCAGCGAATGCGCCGAACAGCGCATGGATGCCCAGTACCTCGGTCACCAGCGCGCTGGCCAGCGACAGCAGCAGAATCCCCAGCAGCCAGCGGCCTTCGCGCCCGGCGGTGATCTGCTGGCGCGCGAACCACGGCTTCATCGCGCCCAGCATCAGCGCGATGTACGCCACCACGCAAAGCAGGTTGACGCTGGCCGGCAGCCATCCCGCCGCCTGCGCAGTGGCCACGATCATCGCCAGCATGCACCATGCGGTGGCGTCGCCCAGGGCCGCGCACGCGATGGCGGTCTGCCCCAGCGGCGTCTGCGTGATACCGCGGTCGGCGAGGATGCGCAGCAGCACGGGGAACGCGGTGATGCTCATGGAAATGCCGACGAACAGCGCGAAGGCGGTAAAGCCCACGCCCTGCGGGCCGTGTTCGGGATACAGCCAGATGGCCAGCGCGACCCCCAGCACGAACGGCACCGCAATGCCGGCGTGGCTGACGGTGAAGGCGAACCTGCGGCGGCCGCGCAGTGCGCCCAGGTCGAGTTCGGCCCCCGCCACCAGCAGGAACATCAGCACGCCCAACTGGCTGAGCATGCCCAGCGGGCCCAGCGACATGGCCGGGAACAGGGCATCGTGCAGCGACGGCAGCAGGCTGCCCAGCACCAGCGGCCCCATCATCAGGCCGGCGGCCATCTCGCCGATCACCGCGGGCTGGCCGAGATACTTGAGGAGTGCGCCCGCCCCCTTGGCCACCAGCAGCAGCACCAGCAGCTGCAGCAGGAACAGGCCCAGCGGCGATGCCAGGTGGTGGGCCCAATCACTGCCGACCACCGCCTCGGCCTTGGCCGCAACCGACGGCACGCCCGGCCCCGCATAGCGCGCCAGCGCCAGGCCGATCGCCAGCGGAACCGCCGCCCACGCCAGATAACGCCAACCCCATTTCATCGGCGGCACGCTGCCTCCGGTCTGTACGTCCATGAACATTCCCCAATGCGCAGGGGCCCGATGATACGTCCTTCTTCGCGCGCCCGCCGGGCATGGCCCGGCGCTACCGGGGAAGGTAGCGCCAGGCCGTGTCCGGCGGAATCATTGTTCGGTAGCGCCGGGCCGTGCCCGGCGGAAACATCAGGCCAGGGCTTGTTCGTGGACGCCGGCGATGGCGCGGCCGGACGGATCGGCGGCGGCGGCAAAGCTCGCGTCCCAGGCGATGGCGGCCGGTGAGGAACAGGCGATCGACTTGCCCCCCGGCACGGTTTCGGCAGCGGCACGGCTCGGGAAGAACTGTTCGAACAAGTGGCGGTAGTAGTACGCCTCCTTGGTCTGCGGTGGGTTGTGCGGGAAGCGTTTGTCAGCCGCCGCCAGCACGCGGTCACTCACCTGCGCCTCGGCATGGGCCTTCAGGCCATCGATCCAGCCGTAGCCGACGCCATCGCTGAACTGCTCCTTCTGCCGCCACAGGATGCTGTCGGGCAGGTAGCCATCGAACGCTTCGCGCAGCACCGCTTTTTCGATGCGGCGGCCGCCGAAGCCGGCACCGACCATCTTGTGCGCGGCGTCGAACCGCATGGCCACATCGAGGAACTCGCGGTCCAGGAACGGCACGCGCGGCTCCACGCCCCAGGCCATCATCGACTTGTTGGCGCGCAGGCAGTCGTAGTTGTGCAGGGCGTCGAGCTTGCGCACCAGTTCCTGATGGAATTCGCGCGCATCCGGCGCCTTGTGGAAGTACAGGTAGCCGCCGAAGATCTCGTCGCTGCCCTCGCCGGACAGCACCATCTTCACGCCCATGGCCTTGATCCGCCGCGCCAGCAGGAACATGGGCGTGGATGCACGGATGGTGGTGACATCGTAGGTCTCGATGTGGCGGATCACCTCCGGCAGCACGTCCAGGCCTTCCTCGAAGCTGTATTCGAAGCCATGGTGCACGGTGCCCAGCGCTTCGGCGGCGATGGCGGCCGCGGCCAGGTCCGGCGAACCTTTCAGACCGATCGCGAACGAGTGCAGGCGCGGCCACCAGGCTTCGCTCTGCCCGCCATCCTCGATGCGGCGGCGCGCGTAGCGTGCGGCCACGGCTGCCACCAGCGAGGAATCGAGACCGCCGGACAGCAGCACGCCGTAAGGCACGTCGCTCATCAGCTGGCGCTCGACCGCCTGTTCGAACGCCTGTCGTAGTTCGGCCAGATCGGCCTGGCGGCCTTCCACATCGGCGTACTCGCGCCACGGCTGCTGGTAGTAGCGCACCAGTTCACCGCTGGCGCTGTCGTAGTAGTGGCCCGGCGGGAACTGCGCGACGTCGGCGCATGCATCCACCAGCGCCTTCATTTCAGACGCCACGCGCAGGCGCCCCTGCGCATCATGGCCCCAGTACAGCGGCACCACGCCAATCGGGTCGCGGGCCACCAGCACGCGGCCGGCATCGCGGTCCCATAGTGCGAACGCAAAGATGCCGTTGAGCTGTTCCAGCCACTGCGCCGGCGCACCGCCCTGGCGGTACAGCGCGTTGATGACTTCGCAGTCCGAGCCGGTCTGGAAGTCGTAGGCGGCGGTCAGCGCGGCCTTCAGGGCCTGATGGTTGTAGATCTCGCCGTTCACCGCCAGGGCCAGCTGGCCATCGGCCGACAGCAGCGGCTGCGAGCCACCGGCCGGGTCGACGATGGCCAGGCGCTCATGGACCAGCAGTGCGCCTTCGTCCAGGTACACGCCGCTCCAGTCCGGGCCGCGGTGGCGCTGCCGCTGCGACAGCTCCAGCGCGTGGCGGCGCAGGGCGGGAAGATCGTCACCGGCCTGCAGGCCGAAGATTCCGAAGATCGAACACATGGGTGGCGCTCCTGTAGTGGGGGATTACACGGGGGGAAGGTGTTCGACCGGCCAACCAGGCCCGGGAGGGCTGCGCCCGGGCACAAAAAAACCCGCATCGGCCGATGCGGGTTTTCTGGTGTCCGGGCGTATGTTGCTGTCTATCTACCCAGGGCGCAGTCCCGCATCGGCCGCGCACGATTATTCGTGCGCAGATTATTGCGGTTGGTGTTGTTGACGGCGGTGGCCAGGCGGATCGACATGGCATCGACCGTAACCCGGTTCTGGGAGCCGTGCAACAGTTGCGTTGGCAACCAGCCAGAGGCGTGCCGACCACCGGTCGGCACCCACCGGTCGGCACCTACCGTTAAGCCAGCAGGCGCTCCACCAGCCGCTGGTACAGGCCCGGCAAAGCTTCAAGCTCGTCCACGCGCACGTTCTCGTCCACCTGGTGGATGCTGGCGTTGACCGGCCCCACTTCGATGCACTGCGCCCCCAGCGGCGCGATGAAGCGCGCATCGGAGGTGCCACCGCCGGTGCTTTCTTCCGGCGTACGGCCGATGTGCTCGGCCAGCACCGCACGCGCAGCAGCGCGCAGCGGACCTTCGGGTGTGTAGAACGGCTCACCGCTGCGGTGCCACTTCAGCGTGTACTGCAGACCGTGCTGGTCCAGCAGCGCGGTGATCTCTGCTTCCAGCCTCGGCGCATCCCAATGCGGGTTGTAGCGGATGTTGAAATCCACCTCCAGTTCGCCGGGAATCACATTGTTGGCGCCCGTGCCGGCATGGATGTTGGAGATCTGCAGGCTGGTCGGCGGGAAGCTTTCAAAACCCTCGTCCCAGCGCCGCGCACTCAGTTCAGCCACTGCCGGCGCTGCCTGGTGAATGGGATTCCGCGCCTTGTCCGGGTAGGCCACATGGCCCTGCACACCCTGCACGCGCAGCTTGGCCGACAGGCTGCCGCGCCGGCCGACACGCAGCAGATCACCCAGCGTCGCCGTCGAGGAGGGCTCGCCGGTGATGCACCAGTCGATGCGCTGGCCACGCTCGGCGAACAGGCGCGCGACATGGCGCACGCCATCGATGGCATCGCCTTCCTCGTCGCTGGTGAGCAGCACGGCGAGCGTGCCGGCATGGTCAGGGTGTGCGGCCACGAACTGCTCGGCAGCGATGACGAACGCGGCCACGCTGCCCTTCATGTCCGCGGTGCCACGGCCGTAGAGCACGCCGTCGCGGATCTGCGGGGTGAACGGATCGCTCTGCCACGCCTCGCGCGGGCCCGGCGGCACCACATCGGTGTGGCCCAGCAGCACCAGCACCGGGGCACCGCTGCCATGGGTGGCCCACAGGTTGTCGACCTCGCCCAGGCGCAGGTGTTCGCACTGGAAGCCGGCCTGCTGCAGGCGCGCCGACAGCAGCGCCTGGCAGCCGGCGTCGTCCGGCGTCACCGAGGGCCGCGCGATGAGATCGCAGGTCAGGTCGAGGACGGCGCTCACGCGCCGCCCACGCCGAAGCGTGCCTTGAACCCGTTGTCACTGAAGCCCTGGCTGACGACGCCGTCGGCAGTCACCACCACCGGGCGTTTGATCAGCTGCGGGTACTCGCGCAGCAGCAGCTTCCACTCGGCATCCGAATCGGCGGCCTTGCGGTTGTCCGGCAACTGCCGCCAGGTGGTGGACGACCTGTTGACCATCGCGGCCAGGCCACCCAGCTGCGCGGCCCACTCCAGCAGGGTTTCCGGGCTGGGCTTGTTGTCGCGGTAGTCGACAAAGGTGTACGCCACGCCGAAGCGGTCCAGCCACTTGGTCGCCTTCCTGCAGGTATCGCAGTTCTTCAGACCGTAGACAGTGGTGCTCATGCCGTTGCCCCGCTCAATCCGCCAGGCCACGCAGCAGATCGTTCACGCTGGTCTTGCTGCGGGTCTTCGCATCGACCTGCTTGACGATCACCGCGCAGTACAGCGAGTGGGTACCATCCTTGCTCGGCAGCGAGCCGGACACCACCACGCTGTACGGCGGGATGTAGCCGTAGGTGATCTCACCGGTGGCGCGGTTGTAGATGCGGGTGCTCTGGCTGAGGAACACGCCCATGCCGATCACGCTGTGGTGGCCGACGACCACGCCCTCGACCACTTCCGAACGTGCGCCGATGAAGCAGTGGTCTTCAATGATGGTCGGGCTGGCCTGCAGCGGCTCGAGCACGCCGCCGATGCCGGCACCGCCGGACAGGTGGCAGTGCTGGCCGATCTGCGCGCAGGAACCGACGGTGGCCCAGGTGTCGACCATGGTGCCTTCACCGACGTAGGCACCGATGTTGGTGAAGCTCGGCATCAGCACCACATCCTTGCCGAAGTACGTGCCGCGGCGTGCAATCGCACCCGGCACCACGCGCACGCCCGCGCGGCGGAACTTCGCTTCGTCATGGCCGGCAAAGCGCGATTCGACCTTGTCCCAGAACGGCGCCGGGCGCGCATCGACCACCGCCATGTCGTTGACACGGAAGTACAGCAGCACCGCCTTCTTCAGCCATTCGTTGACCTTCCAGCCGCCGTGGCCATCCGGCTCGGCCACACGGAATTCACCGGATTCCAGGCCATCGATCACCCGGTTGACCAGCGGACGGGTGGAGCCCTCCAGTTCATGCAGGGTCAGCGTGGCACGGCGCTCGAAAGCACTCTCGATGCCGAACTTCAGTTCTTCCACACCCGGCACCGGCGGCTTGCGCAGCGACTTGCGGGCAATGGTTTCAGCGCGGGCGGCTTCGGCACTCCTGGCCGGGGCCTTCTTCGCCGGGGTTTTCGCAGCAGCAGCCTTCTTCACCGGCGCCTTGGCCGGGGCGGCCTTCTTCGAGGCAGCAGTCTTTTTCGCCGCCGCGCTCTTGGCGGTCGCAGCAGTCTTTTTCGCAGGCTTGGTGGCCATCAGGTGGGGTCTCCGGCGTTTCGATCGGGGTCCAGGCAGGCAAGCATCGCGTCATGCAGCTGCTGCCGGGCGGGTTCGGTCAGGGGGAGGTCGTGTTCGTCACTGATCACGAAGGTGTCTTCGGCACGTTCGCCGAATGTGGCAATGCGCGCGTCATGCACGCGCAGGCCTTGGTTGCGCAGCACGAAGGCCACATCGGCCAGCAGGCCGGGGCGATCGGGCGCGACCAGGGCAAAACGGGTCGCGCCGGGCTCATCGCGGAACTCGATGCGCGGTGCGAAGCGGAAGTGGCGCAGCTGCCGTGGCACCACCCGCCGCGATGGGCGCAGGCGGGTCAGGTCGCCACTCAGCGCTTCGCGCAGTGCGGCTTCCAGGTTGGCGCTGCTGCCATCGGCAAAGGTGTCGGCCGGACTCACTTCAAAGGTATCGAAGATGGTGTCCGCCGGGCCGTCCAGCACGCGCGCGCGGTGGATGCCATATCCTTTGCGGTCCAGGGTCATCACGATGGCCGCAAACAGGCCATCGCGGTCGGGCGAGTGCACGAACACTTCCAGCGCGGGGTCGTCCACGCTGATCCGGCGCACCTTCACCAGGGTGTGGCCCTGCCTGATCGGCACCAGCGCCGAGGCCTGCCATGCCAGCTGTTCCGGGCGCAGGCGCATGAAGCCCTCGTCGGGCATCACTGCGAACTGGCGGTCGATGGTGGCATCGTCGTAGCCCTGCTCGCGCACCAGCGCACGCACGCTGTCACGCGCCTCGGCCACCCGCTCGGCGGCCGGCATCGGGTGTTCCAGCCCATCACGCAGCGCGCGCCGGGTCGCAAAGTACAGATCGGCAAGCAGCCGGTCCTTCCACGCGTTCCACAGCTTGGGACTGGTGCCGGCGATGTCGGCACAGGTCAGCAGGTACAGGTAATCGAGGCGGTCACGGCTGCCGGCGAGCGTGGCGAAGCGATGGATCACCACCGGGTCGGCAATATCCTGCTTCTGCGCGGTCACCGACATCCGCAGGTGCTGCTGCACCAGCCACGCCACCAGTTCGGTATCGGTGCCGTTGAGCGCGTGTGCCTGGCAGAACGCGCGCGCGTCCACCGCGCCCAGCTCGGAATGGTCACCTCCGCGGCCCTTGGCGATGTCATGGAACAGGCCGGCCAGCAGCAGCAGTTCCGGCTTGCGCAGGCGTGGCCAGACCTCATGGGCGATGGAGAACCGTTCGTCGGCGCGGCTGCTGGCGAACAGCCCGATGTTGCGCAGGACCATCAGCGTGTGCTGGTCGACCGTATAGACATGGAACAGATCGAACTGCATGCGCCCGCTGACCTGGGCGAAGGCCGGTATCCACTGCCCGAGCACGCCCAGCCGCGCCATGCGCGACAGCGTGTCGACCGGGCGCTGGCCGCGCAGCAGGGCCATGAACTGCTCGCGCGCATCGGCGTCGGCCTTGTCGTAGGCCGGCAGCACGGGCAGCGCCTCGGCCAGCGCACGCGCGGTGAGCGAATGCAGGCCGCGTACCTGCGGGTTGTTGGCCCAGCTGGAGAACAGCGCGAATACCTGGCCGATATCGCCGCGCGGCCAGTCGGCATCATTGGCGGCCAGGTAGCCGCGGCGAAGCGAAAAACCGACCGTCAGCGGTTCCGGCTGCGCCTCGCCATCGAACTGCTCCTCGAAGCGCTGCAGCAGGCGGTCGCTGATCCGGCGCACCACCAGCGCGGCGCGGTAGAAGCCCTGCATCATCTTCTCGACGCCCAGGTTCTCGGCGTCGTCTTCAAAGCCCAGGCGCGCGGCGAGGGTCTTCTGGTAATCGAAACGCAGGCGCTCTTCCGGGCGGCGTGCCACCAGGTGCAGACCAAACCGCAACCGCGCCAGCACCGCGCGCTCGCGCTTCAGTGCGGCGGCTTCGTCGGCACCCAGGTGGCCCAGCCCGACCAGTGCTTCCAGATCGCGTACACCAAACGCGCGCAGCGCCATCCAGCCCAGCGTATTGAGGTCGCGCAGTCCACCGGGGCCATCCTTCAGGTCCGGCTCCAGGTTGTCGGCGGTGTCGCCGAAGCGCTCGTGGCGGGTGCGCAGCTCTTCCAGCTTGGCCAGGAAGAACGTACGTGCCGGCCACAGCTCGCGGTCATCGATGGCCCCGCGCAACGCGCGCCGGGCAGCGTCGTCGGCCACGATCGGGCGCGCTTCGATCAGCGCGGTCAGCACGGTCTGGTCAGCGGCCGCTTCGCGGCACTGCGCCGCGGAACGCACCGCATGGCTGACCGCCAGGCCGCAATCCCACAGCAGCGCGAACAGCCGCGACAGGGCGGCCTGATGGGCCAGCTGCGCCGGGGCATCGCCGAACACCAGCAGGTCGATGTCCGAGCGCGGGAACAGTTCACCGCGCCCGTAACCGCCCACTGCGAACACCGACAACCCGCTGCCGGGCGGCAGGCAACGCTGCCATGCCAGGCGGATCAGGTGGTCGGCGGCGCGCGCGCGCAGTGCGATCAGGCGTTCGATGTTGTCGCCCTGGTCGAAGCGCCGGTACAACCGCGCATCGGCCTGCTGCAGCGCCTGCCGCGCGGCAGCTGCCCATTCGGGATCGTCGAGCGAGTCGGCCGGCGCGTCCAGCAGTGAACCCGCCGGCAGCATCGTCAGGAGACCTGCGATTCGCCCGGCGACAGGGTCAGCACGTCCACGCCGGTCTCGGTGACCGCGATCATGTGCTCCCACTGCGCCGACAGCTTGCGGTCCTTGGTCACCACGGTCCAGCCGTCCGGAAGCACCTTGTTGTAGCGGGTGCCCTCGTTGATCATCGGCTCGATGGTGAAGGTCATGCCGGGCTGCAGCACCAGGCCCTGGCCCGGGCGGCCGTAGTGCACCACCTGCGGCTCGTCGTGGTAGACCTTGCCGATGCCGTGGCCGCAGTATTCGCGCACCACGCTGAAACGCTCGCTTTCGGCATAGCTCTGGATGGCGTGGCGCACCGACCCACTGACCGGGATCATGAACCGCGATGCGGTGCTCACCGATCTG
>NZ_JBNNHG010000121.1:0-11898 GCF_050268705.1 Stenotrophomonas sp. NPDC077659
TCTTCATGTGGGGCTTCCTGACCTGCCTCAATGACATCCTGATCCCGCACCTGAACTCCCGGGTCAGGCGCTTACTCGTCGCCAGCGCTCTGGCGCTGCAGGATGGAGCTGAACTCTTCGGCGAAGGTCTCGAACCGCACCGACATGCGTTCCACGCGGGTGGTGAAGCGGTTGTAGGCCCACACCGCCGGGATGGCCACGAACAGGCCGATGGCGGTGGCGAACAGCGCTTCGGAGATACCCGGGGCAACGGCGGCGATACCGGCCTGGGCACCGCTGCTGATCATGTCGTGCATGGTCACCATGATGCCGAACACGGTACCGACCAGGCCCACGTACGGGGCGGTGGAGCCGATGTTGGCCAGCAGTTCGAGGTTGCGCTCGAGCTGGTCCACTTCGCGGGTGTAGGTGGTACGCATGGCGCGCTGGGCGCCTTCCAGCTGCGCGCGGCCATCCAGGCGGCGCTTGTCGCGCAGGCGGCTGTACTCGCGGAAACCGGCTTCGAAGATGGCTTCCAGGCCGCCGACATTGCGGCTGCGGTCGGTGGCCGAGCTGTACAGCTTGCCCAGGTCGGCACCGGACCAGAAGCGGTTCTCGAACTCGTCCGCTTCGCGGGTGGCCTGCTTGAACACGCGGGCCTTGCGGAAAATGATCACCCAGCTGACGAACGAGCCGACCAGCAGCAGCAACACGATGATCTTCACCGGCAGGCTGGCTTTGGCCATCAGTTCGAGGTAGTTGATGCCGCCGCCGGTGGTGGCCTGGGCAAGGGTCTGGGTCGCGGCGTTGCTGACATCGGCCGGCAGTGCCTCGGTGACCGTGGCCTGCAGGGCCAGGAGCGTTGCGATCATCCGTTGTTCCTCAAAGTTCGGATTCGGGGTGGAGGTGGGGTTGCAGCGCGGCAAGGACGATCTCGTCCATGCCGCGCGGGCGGAAACTGGCCGCGTCCAGTGCGGCGATGCGGACCTGGGCGGACAGCAGCAGTTCGCCGTCGCGCTCGACCCGCTGGTCGAAGACCATGCTGGCCTTCTTCAGCTGGACCAGGGTGGCGCTCACCTGCAGGGCGTCATCCAGCCGGGCCGGCTTGATGAAGTCCATCTGCATCGAACGCACCGCGAACACCATGCCGTGCTCGCTGCGCATGCGCTCCTGGCCGTAGCCCAGCGCGCGCATCCATTCGGTCCGGGCCCGTTCCATGAAGGCCACGTAGCGGGCGTGGTAGACCACCCCGCCAGCATCGGTATCTTCCCAGTAAATGCGTGTCGGCCAACTGAATCGGGGCTCAACCGACATCGGGAACCTCCGCGAACAGGTCCTGCGGCGGGTTCTTCGGCTTCAGGCCCATGTGCCGGTACGCCTTGTGGGTGGCCATGCGGCCGCGCGCGGTGCGCACCAGGAAGCCCTGCTGGATCAGGTAGGGCTCGACCACGTCTTCCAGCGTGCCGCGCTCTTCGGACAGGGCCGCGGCCAGCGATTCGATGCCCACCGGGCCGCCATCGAAGTAATCGACCATGGTCTTCAGCAGGCGCCGGTCAAGCTCATCGAAGCCTTCCGGGTCGACCTTGAGCATCTGCATGGCGGCCTGGGCGACGGCTTCGTCGATGTGGCCGCCGGCCTTGACCTGCGCATAGTCGCGCACGCGGCGCAGCAGCCGGTTGGCGATACGCGGGGTGCCGCGCGCACGGCGGGCGATCTCCCCTGCCCCATCGGCGGTGCAGTCGATGGCCAGGATGGCCGCCGACCGGCGCACGATGCGGGTCAGTTCCTCGACGCTGTAGAACTCCAGGCGCTGGACGATGCCGAAGCGGTCGCGCAGCGGCGCGGTCAACAGGCCGGCACGGGTGGTGGCGCCGATCAGGGTGAACGGCGGCAGGTCGATCTTGATCGAGCGGGCCGCCGGGCCCTCACCGATCATGATGTCGATCTGGAAGTCTTCCATCGCCGGGTACAGCACTTCCTCGACCACCGGCGACAGGCGGTGGATTTCATCGATGAAGAGCACGTCATGCGGCTGCAGGTTGGTCAGCAGCGCGGCCAGGTCACCGGCCTTTTCGATGACCGGGCCGGAGGTCACCCGCAGCGCCACGCCCAGTTCGTTGGCGATGACATGGCTGAGGGTGGTCTTGCCCAGGCCGGGCGGACCGAAGATGAGCACGTGGTCGAGCGCGTCGCCACGGGCCTTGGCCGCCTGGATGTAGATGTCCATCTGCTCGCGCACCGGCGCCTGGCCGAGGTAATCGGCAAGGCGCTTGGGGCGGATGCTGGCGTCGGCGGCGTCATCCTCGCGGGTGGCGCCGGCGCCGATGATGCGATCGTCGGTCATGTGCTGATTATGCGGCAAAAGTACGGGTTTCGGCCGGGCTGCGCCCGGCACCCGCCGAAGCCGGAGCAACGTCAAAGGCCGAAGCAAGAGCAGGCATCCGTGGGATGGCGGGGCAGTTCCGGTGGCAGGGGACGGCGCAAGTACGTCCCTGTAGCCTCGGTCGCGCCATCCATGGCGCTCACGCCCCCGCCACCGGACCCACCCCGCATTCGACAGTTTGCCGCAGTCTGTCGGAACGGCATTCTGCTTTGGTGGGTGCCGACCGTGGGTCGGCACGGGGTCGGATCTGGTAGGTGTCGACCTTGGTCGACACGGTAGATCCACGCCATGCGTGGATGGAACGGTGCAGCCGAGCGATGCCCAACTGCTGGCGCGGAACACTTCGGGAAGCCAAGCCCCCTTGTTGTTCAAGGGGGAATGCGTGCGGGGCCCACGGTTTGCGCAGCAAATCGTGGGGCGTAGCGCAGGTGGAGATTAAATCTCCACCTGCGCGCCGAGTTCTACCAGGCGGTTGCCCGGAATCCGGAAGAACCCCGTCGCCGGCGCGGCATTGCGGTGCATCAGCGCGAACAGCTTGTCGCGCCATATCGGCATGCCGCGGTTGGCGGTGGCGACGATGGTTTCGCGGCTGGCGAAGAAGGTGGTCTCCATCGGGTCGAAGTAGATGCCACCATGGTCGCACGAGCGCATCAGCGCCAGCGGTACGTCCGGGGTTTCCATGAAGCCGAAGCGCACGTAGACCCGGTAGAACTCGTCACCCACCGATTCGATCTTCAGCCGTTGCCCTTCCATGGCATACGGGATGGGCAGGGTTTCCACGTGCAGGAACACGTTGCGCTCGTGCAGCACCTTGTTGTGCTTGAGGTTGTGCATCAGCGCGTGCGGGGCCACGGTGGGGTCGGCAGTGAGGAACACCGCGGTGCCCGGCACGCGCACCGGCGGCGCCAGCATCAGGCCCGGCAGGAAGGTGTCGATGCGGATGCCGTCCTTGCGGATTTCATCGCGCAGCAGTTCGCGGCCACGGCGCCAGGTGCGCATCATGGTGAACAGGAAGATGCCCAGCACCACCGGGAACCACGCGCCCTGCAGCAGCTTGGCGCCGTTGGCGATGACAAAGCCCAGGTCGATGATGAAGAACACCACGCACAGCGGCAGGATCCAGGTGCGTGCCTTCGGCCACAGCGAGCGGGCCACCAGGGCCAGCAGCAGGGTGTCGATGAGCATGGTGGCCGACACCGAGATGCCGTAGGCCACGGCCAGGTTGGACGAGCTGCGGAACGCCAGCACCAGGCCGATGACCATCACCGCGATGCCCCAGTTGATGCCGGGGATGTAGATCTGGCCGATGGTGTCGTGCGAGGTGTGCTTGATGCGCATGCGCGGGATGTAGCCCAGCTGCATGGCCTGGCGCGAGACCGAGAACGCACCGGTGATGACCGACTGCGAGGCGATGACCGCGGCCATGGTGGCCAGGATGATCATCGGGTACAGCGCCCAGTCCGGCACCGCCTCGAAGAACGGGTTCTTAAGCGCCTCGGGGTGGTTGAGCACCAGCGCACCCTGCCCCAGGTAGTTCAGCACCAGGCACGGCAGCACGAAGAAGTACCAGGCATGGCGGATGGGCTTGGCACCAAAGTGGCCCATGTCCGCATACAGTGCTTCGCCACCGGTCACTGCCAGCACCACCGCGCCCAGAATGAAGATGCCGTGCCAGCCGTGTTCCATGAAGAAGCGGATGGCCCACCACGGGTTGAAGGCCTTCAGCACTTCCGGCGAATCGACGATGTTGTAGATGCCGATGGCGGCCAGCGAAATGAACCAGATCGAGGTGATCGGCCCGAACAGCTTGCCGATCTTCTCGGTGCCGAAGCGCTGCGCGGCAAACACCATCAGCAGCACCACCACGGTGATCGGCACGATGAAGGCATGCAGGCCGGGGGCGGCCACTTCCAGACCCTCCACCGCGCCCAGCACTGAAATGGCCGGGGTGATCACCCCATCGCCGAAGAACAGCGACGCACCGAAGATGCCCAGGATGCCGACCACGTAAGCCGAGCGTGAGCCATTGCGCAGCGTGCGCTGGGTCAGCGCCATCAGGGCCATGATGCCGCCCTCGCCGTCATTGTCGGCACGCATGATGATGGTCACGTACTTCAGGGTGACCACGATGTTCAGCGCCCAGAACGCCAGCGACAGCACGCCCAGCACGGTGTCGTGGTCGCTGTTGAGCCCGTAGTGCGGCGAGAACGCCTCCTTCAGGGTGTACAGGGGGCTGGTGCCGATGTCGCCGAAGACCACGCCGATCGCACCGATGATCAGCGCCAGTCCCCCGGCCGGGGGGGCGTGCCCATGGCCACCCGGAGTGGTGGCGTGCGGGGTTTGACTGCTGGACATGGGACTCCTGGCGACGCTCAGGCGATGGGGTCAGGGGAATAAACAGCGCGCGCTTCAGCGCAGCGCCGACTGCAGGGCCTTGCGGATGACCGTGGCCACTTCGTCGCCCTCATTGAAGGCGTCGCGGGCCATGCGCGCGGCTTCGGCTGGCTTGTAGCCCAACTGCTGCAGGGCCACGGTGGCATCGGACAGCGGATCGGCCGGGGCCGGGCCACTACCGGTGGGCAGCGCGCCACCGGCACCGAACTGGGCAGCACGGTCGCGCAGTTCCAGCACCATGCGCTCGGCAGTCTTCTTGCCGATGCCCGGGATGCGGGTCAGCGCAGTGATGTCACCGGCCTGGACCATGCGCGCGAACTCCTCGACGGTGACGCCGGACAGCACGGCCAGCGCGATCTTCGCGCCGATGCCGCTGACCTTCTGCACATCGCGGAACAGGCGGCGTTCGCCCTCGCGCAGGAAGCCGTACAGCGAGACGCTGTCCTCTTTCTGCGAATAATGGGTGTACAGGGTGACCTCGCGGCCGAGCTCGGGCAGGTCGTAGAAGGTGCTCATCGGCGCCTCCAGTTCGTAGCCCACTCCGTTCACGTCCACCACCAGCCACGGCGGCGCCTTGTAGGCGACGATGCCGCGCAGTCGACCGATCATTGCGTGCAGCTCCTCATTTGCGGCCCCACGCCAGGCGGGCACTGAGCCCCAGGCGGTTGGCCGTTGCCCTTACGTGGGCGTGGGTGATCGCCACCGCCAACGCGTCGGCCGCGTCGGCCTGCAGCTTGGTTTTCAGGTTGAGCATGAGCCCGACCATGTGTTGAACCTGTTGCTTTTCAGCGCCACCGCGCCCGACCACGGCCAGTTTGATCTCGCTGGCGGCGTATTCGTGCACCGGCAGGTCGCGCAGGACCACCGCCGAGATGGCCGCGCCGCGGGCCTGGCCCAGCTTCAGCGCCGAATCGGGGTTGCGGGCCATGAATACCTTTTCGATGGCCACTTCGTCCGGCTGGTACTCCCGGCACAGGTCGGCCAGGCCCAGCACCAGCAGCTTCATGCGCTGGGGGAAATCGTCGGCGCCCAGCAGCACCAGCGGCTGGTGGTGCACGTGGCTGACCCTGCCGGCGGCGTCGACATCAATGATGCCGACCCCGGTCCGCTGGGAACCGGGGTCGATGCCGAGGATGCGGGTCATGTGGCACTCCTGGCCGGGTGGAACGGGAAACGCTGGCAGGGCAATGGGCTCATGACTGTCCGCGGTGACCGTTCAACGGCCCGCGCCCAGGCCGTCGAAGACGGCTCAGGCGTAAGCGTCGGCGCCAAGTTCGGCGTTGGAATACACGTCCTGCACGTCGTCCAGGTCTTCCAGCATGTCCAGCAGCTTCTTCACCTGCAGGGCGACATCGCCCTCGACCTTGATGTCGTTGTCCGCGCGGAAGGTGATCTCGGCGTGGTCGGCGACATGGCCGGCCGCGGCCATTCCATCCTTGACCGCGTTGAATGCTTCCGGGCTGGTGACCACGTCGATCGCGCCGTCGTCCGGGTAGACCACGATGTCGTCGGCGCCGGCCTCGATGGCGGCTTCGGTGATGGCCTCTTCATCGGCACCGGCGGCGAAGTGCAGCACGCCCAGGCGCTTGAACATGAAGGCGACCGAGCCTTCGGTACCCATGTTGCCGCCGCACTTGCTGAACGCGTGGCGGACATCGGCCACGGTACGCACGCGGTTGTCGGTCAGGCAGTCGACGATGACGGCCACGCCACCCGGGGCGTAGCCCTCGTAGCGGATCTCCTCGTAATCGACGCCTTCCAGTTCACCGGTGGCCTTCTTGATGGCGCGCTCGATCACATCCTTGGACATGTTCACGCTCAAACCCTTGTCCATGGCAACGCGCAGGCGCGGGTTGTTGTTGGGGTCGCCTCCACCGCCGCGCGCGGCAACGCCGATCTCGCGGATGATCTTGGTGAAAATCTTGCCACGCTTCGCGTCGGACGCGTTCTTGCGGGCTTCGATGGAGGGGCCTCTACCCATGGGTGCTACCGTCTGGCTGCTTCAGGATCAAGGCGCGGATTCTACCTGATCGCGGGCGGCAACCGTGTCTAGGGCGCATTGTTGTAGAGCCGAGCCGATGCTCGGCCCAGCGGTGCCTGACCGAACAACAGCCGAGCGTGGGCTCGGCTCTACAAAACGGTCCCACCGCCAGGCCTTACGCGGCGGCGGCGTCGCGGCTGTGGTCGAACTGCCCGTGGCGCAGGAAATGCGCGGTCTGCCGGGCGGCGTCGGGCGACACCACCAGGCCACTGTGGCTGGTACGCACTACGCAGTGGTCAGCCAGCCCCGGCAGGCGGGTCTCGGCCAGCGCCACGGTGCCGTCGGATACGTCATCCAGCGCCCCCAGCAGGCTGCCCAGCCCACGCGGCACCGAGCCGGCGATCAGCCCAACCTCGGCCCTGCCCTGCCAGTCCGGCAGGCCGTCCAGCAGCAGCTCGCTGCTGCGGCCCAGGGCCAGGCCCCAGCCATGCTCGGACAACGAGCGCGCGGTGCCGCTGCCGCGCAGCGGCGAACCCAGGCAGACCACCCGCTGCACGTCCAGCTGCGGCTGGCGGCGCAGGGCCTCCAGCGCCAGCAGGCCGCCCAGGCTGTGGCCCACCAGCGACAGCGGACCGGCATCGGCCAGGCGCTCCAGCAGCTGTGGCACGGCGACATCGGGGCCACCGAACACCGAGGAATAACCGAAGGTATGCACCTGGAAACCACGGGCACGCAGGCGCCAGGCCAGTGGCCCGACCCAGGCACGGGCATTCCAGATGCCATGCAGCAGCAGTACGGGGGGAGTCATGCGTTACAGCCTGGCGTTCGGCGGGGCGGGACGTACGATGATTGAACCGAATCCACCGGCAAGCGCCGGTGAACGACCTCACGCCGAACGCGGAACCCGGCGCAGGATGAATTCCAGGTCGTTGGTTTCGCCCACCGGGAACAGGTACTCGCCGGCCTTTTCAAAGCCGTAGCGGGCGTAGAAACGCTGGGCACCGAAGTTTTCCGACCACACCCCCAACCACAGGGTGCGCGGGCCGTCCTGTTCCAGCCAGGCCAGTGCGGTTTCCAGCAGCCGGCTGCCCCAGCCACAACTCTGCTGGGTCTTGATCAGGTACAGACGCTTGAGCTCGCCGTCACCGGGCTTCACGTCCGGATGTGGCAGCCCGCAGGGCCCGGCGGCGGCATGGCCGACCGCCTCCCCGTCCAGCTCCAGCAGCCACACCGCGTAATCGGGGTGGGCCAGGATCGTACGTTGCCGCTCCACCGTGTAGGACTGCTCAAGGAAGTCCTGCAGGTGCTGCGGCGGGTACAGATGGCCGAAGGTCTCGGTGAACGTGCGGGCAGCCAGCGCCGACAGGGTCGGCGCGTCGTCCACGGTGGCGCGTCGGATGGAATACATGGGTCGAGTTGACGCCAGGGCGACGGTCGGGGTCAAGCCCGTTCCGACGACTCCTCCTGGCCTTCTTCTTCCTCGTCCTCTTCCTCGTATTCCTCTTCGTCCTCGTCCTCGCCTTCTGCTTCCTCGTCCTCGTCGTACTCTTCCTCTTCGTCGTCCTCGTAATCCTCGACGCCGAAGTCTTCACCGTCCCAGCGGCCTTCGCCGTCGGCGACGAAGGTCAGGGCCATCGCCGCCGGGTTGATTCCGACACGGACCAGCCAACCGCCGAAGACGCGTGCACGCTCGGTAACCAGGTTGGCATCAGAGCCTTCGTTGCCCAGCTTTTCCCACTCCAGCGAAAACGCAAACTCGGTCATTGCCTGGATCTCCTGATCAGTTGGTCTTGGGGCGAACCTGGATATGTACTTCGGCCAGCTGCGTGTCGATGATCGGCGACGGCGCATCGGTCATCAGATCCTGCGCACCGGTGGTCTTCGGGAACGGGATGACATCGCGGATCGACTCGGTGCCGGCCATCAGCGCGGCGATACGGTCGATGCCGAAGGCGATGCCACCGTGCGGCGGCGCGCCGTAATTCAGCGCATCCAGCAGGAAGCCGAACTTGGCACGGGCCTCTTCGGCACCGATGCCCAGCAGTTCGAACACCGCGCTCTGCATGTCCGGGCGGTGGATACGGATCGAGCCGCCGCCGATTTCATTGCCGTTGAGCACCATGTCATAACCACGCGACACGGCGGTACGGGCGTTGGCACGCAGGTCGGCGATGTCGTCCACGGCCGGCGCGGTGAAGGGGTGATGCAGGGCGACGTAGCGCTGTTCTTCCTCGTCCCATTCGAACATCGGGAAATCGGTGACCCACAGCGGGGCCCAGCCGTCGGCGACCAGGCCGAAGTCCTTGCCGGCCTTCAGGCGCAGGGCGCCCATGAAATCGGACACCTTGTTGTAGCCACCGGCACCGAAGAACACGATGTCGCCGTTGCCGGCGCCGACGTGGGCGACCAGGGCGGCGAACGATTCCTCGCTGAAGAACTTCTGGATCGGCGAGCTGACTTCGCCGTTGTCGGCAATCTTGATGTAGGCCAGGCCCTTGGCGCCGTACTTGGCGGCGTGTGCGGCGTATTCGTCGATCTGCTTGCGCGACAGGGTGGCACCGCCCGGGATGCGCAGCGCGGCCACGCGGCCTTCGGCGTCATTGGCCGGGCCGGTGAACACAGCGAACCCGCTGTCCTTGACCAGTTCGGCCACATCCACCAGTTCCAGCGCGATGCGCAGGTCGGGCTTGTCCGAACCGTAGCGACGCATCGCCTCGGCCCAGGTCATCCGCGGGAAGCTGGCGGCCAGCTCGACGCCGACCACTTCCTTGAAGATGGCGCGGATCATCGATTCGACGAAGTCCTGCACGTCGCGCTCGCGCACGAAGGCGAATTCCATGTCCAGCTGGGTGAATTCCAGCTGGCGGTCGGCACGCAGGGCCTCGTCGCGGAAACAGCGCGCGATCTGGTAGTAGCGGTCGAAGCCGGCCACCATCAGGATCTGCTTGAACAGCTGCGGGCTCTGCGGCAGGGCGTAGAACTCGCCCGGGTGCATGCGCGCCGGCACCAGGAAGTCGCGTGCGCCCTCCGGGGTGGCCTTGGTCAGGATGGGGGTTTCGATGTCCTGGAAGCCACGCTCGTCCAGGTGGCGGCGCAGGGCCTGCACCAGCTTGATGCGGGTGCGCTGCATGCGCTGCATTTCCGGGCGCCGCAGGTCCAGGTAGCGGTACTTCAGGCGGGTGTCTTCGCCCGGGTTCTCGTGGGCGTGGAACGGCAGCGGCGCGGCCTTGTTCAGCACGGTGATGGCAGTGGCGATCACTTCCACCTTGCCGGTGGCGATCTTGTCGTTCACCGCGTGGCGGGCGCGCACCACGCCTTCGACCTGCAGCACGTCCTCATAGCCCAGCGAGGCGGCCACGGCGAACACTTCGGCGTTGTCGACCTCCACGGTCACCTGCACGATGCCTTCATGATCCCGGAGATCGATGAAGCAGACGCCGCCCTGGTTACGGGCCACGTCGGTCCAGCCGGCGAGGGTGACAGTCTGGCCAATCAGGGTCTCATCGACCAGGCCGCAGAAGTGGGTACGCATGGGGGGAAAGCTCCGCTGGAGAACGCCGGCACCCGACGGGGGCCGGAAAGCTCCGTATTCTGCGGCCGAGGCCCCGGCCGGGGCAAATGCGGACAGTCACACGGGCTTTATCCGCCCCGTCCTTATAGTCGCGCACCACCCACCGTATCGGGTTCCGCCATGAAAACGCTGTCCCTGGCCAGCCTGGCCCTGACCTTGTCCGCAGGCACCCTTGCCGGGCTGAGCCTGCCCGCCGCCCCTGCCGCTGCGCAGAACGGCGTCATCCGCTGCGAGAGCCAGAACAACCGCGAGCGGGTCTGCAACACCGGCTGGCGCAGTGCACAGCTGGTGCGCCAGCTGTCCGGCTCGTCCTGCGTGGAGGGCCGCACCTGGGGCAGCCGCAACGGCAGCATCTGGGTGACCAGTGGCTGCCGGGCCGAATTCGTCGAGGGCCGCGGCGGCTGGGGCGGTGGCAATGGCGGCAACTGGGGCGGCGGCAGCGGTGCGACCATCCGCTGCGAGAGCCAGGACAACCGTGAGCGCAGCTGTCCGGTGAACTGGCGCGGGGCGACCCTGGTCCGGCAGATTTCCGGATCGGCCTGCGTGGAAGGCCAGACCTGGGGCGTGCGCAACGGCGCCATCTGGGTCAACCGCGGCTGTCGCGGCGAGTTCGCCGAGTCGCGTGGCGGCTGGGGCGGTGGCCACGGCGGCAACTGGGGCGGCGGCAACAGCAACTATTCGATCACCTGCAGCAGCAACGACAACCGCACCCAGAACTGCGACTGGGATGAACGCCAGGGCCGGCCGGTGCTGCAGCAGCAGCTGTCCGGCAGTGCCTGCCAGGAAGGCCGCAGCTGGGGCTATTCACGCGGCCGGGTGTGGGTGAGCAACGGATGCCGGGCCCGCTTCGGAACGCGTTGATGGGTAGCGCCGGGCCATGCCCGGCGAGCGCAGCGGCGCACGCTGAACCGCAGAAAAGCCGCCGGGCATGGCCCGGCGCTACCAGATAGACCCGTCAGGGTGCCGGTGAGGCCGGGTCGCCCCACGGGGCCGGCGGCAGTGCCACCGGCCTGCTGAGGTCGAACTCGACGCGGAAGCGGCGCCCTTCAGGCCGGGTCAACTCGTAGACGAAGCGCTGGTCCGGCTCGATTTCCATGGTCCATGTATTGAACGTGGAGGCCAGCATGCCGGCGCGGCGGAACATCGCCACCGAGTCAGCATCGGCCGGGAACTGCTGGCGTTCGGCGGTACCCGGTGGCGTGCTGTCGCCGCCGTACAGGGAAACTGCATCCGGGCTGCCATCGGCATGGCGGTGGTCATGCTTCAGCTTCAGGCCGTTCCCGGTGCGGGTGATGATCCAGGTCCGCGAATGGTCATCGCCGACATGGAACGGGATGCGCAGCTCATGCCCCGGATCCGCACAGCCGCGCACGTGCATCACCAGGCGCTGGCCTGCGAAGGGATCCTGGCCGGTGGGGGCCGGGGTGTCTTCCACCACCTTGCCTGCAAAGGCCTGGCCGCAATGGGCGGCGATGGCCGCCATGAACGCATCGGCCGGCGCGGTGGACAGATCATGGTTGATCGCGGGCGGCTGCTGCGAACAGGCGGCCAGGCTGCACAGCGCGGCGATGGATAGCAGTGGGGCACGTA
>NZ_JBNNHG010000122.1:0-8269 GCF_050268705.1 Stenotrophomonas sp. NPDC077659
ACGGTCACGATCACGGCCATTGGCCGCACGCCCGTCAGAACAACGTGCCCAGCCTGAACAGCGGCAGATAGGCCGCGAACATGGCAATCGGGGTCGCCATCATCAGCACCGCGCTACCGACCAGCGCCGACAGCCGCGCATGCCCTCCAAGCCAGGCGGCCACCACCAGCAGCGGACCCAGCCAGGCCAGGCCATAACTGCTGGCAAACAGCTGGGTGATCAGCGGCAGCGGCTGACCCGCTTCGGCAAACTTTTCAACGAAGCTGGGTATCGCAAAACGGCCCAGTGCCGTACAGCCCACTGCGGCGGTGCCACTGAACAACAGGCCGACCAACAGCCATCCCCACCCTGTGCTTGCCGATACGGTGATGCTCATGATTGCGTGCCGGGCCGGTCAGTACGGCCCTGCACGAACGGCTGCCCCGCTTGGGTGGTGCCGATGATCATCGCCAGCGATTGATCATTCCTGTGGAAGCCCGCCGAGCAGACCGCATCACGGCCCTGGCCGCACTCGATCTCGGGGAAATCCGGCAGCACGGCCTGCCGCGATTCCGGTGGCGTGACCTGCCAGCCGGCCGCACCCAGCAGGCGCTTGGCCTTGGCATAGGGCATGCCAGCGGTGATGCCCAGCGTGGCCAGTTCGCCTGTCAGCACCGGCTCCGAGGCGAAGGCTGGAGCGATGGACAGTGACAGCGACACAGCAAGAACGATGGCTTTCATTGGACACATCCGTGGCGGGCACCAGAACTGCAGCGTAACGGCATTGGCAGCGTAGCGTCGAGCTTGCTCGACTGCTTTGCCACGTAGGTTCGAGCTTGCTCGACCGCGCTTGGTTCGTGCGATTACCTGTCGAGCAAGCTCGACGCTACCTGCAGGCCAGCGCGTCCATCTCCAGGAGCAGGCGCAGCCTTTCCTGCAGCCAGCCGGGATGGAACCGTGCCCGGCTTCTTTCGCCGGGAGGCAGCAGCGCGATCATGGCGTCGCTCAGCGCCGGGCGCCACTGCGCGGGCAGCGTGCCGATGTTGATCGACTGCGAATGCCCCATGGGCATCTGCTTCCACGGCAGCATGAGCGCCTTCTGCGATGTGGAAACGAATGCGACCGCCGGGTGCCCCTTGCGCCTCACGGTCACCGATATCGTCGGGTAATCGTCCGTCCATAGACCACTCTCGGGCGACAGCTGCTGCTGAACCCGCTTGCGCAGCTCCGCCTCAGTCAATGTCTTCCGCGCCCAGGCCTGCCGCTGCGCGAAATCGCATGACGGTGCGGGCGACCTCGTCATGCTCGGGTCCAGCCGTGTGATCGCGGCGCGATCCAGTCGGCGTGCGACCTCATCAACGGCCGCCGCCATCGTCACCGGCGCGGCGTCAATGGCCGCTTCAAACGCCGATACTGCAGCGGCAGGCAGCGTTACGCGCTGACCGTCCCGCCGCGTCATCGGCAACGCGGCATCCACCCGCGTCGTCACACCACGGGCATCGCGTTCGATGTGCCAGTGTTCCTGCACATCGCCCCATCCCAACCACCGGTACTCGATGTCGATACGCAGGCTGGGCTCTGCTGCCAGCACCAGAGCCGTCATACACAGCCCTGCAAGGGCCAGCCACCAGGATTTCATTGCGCGCTCCTTCGCCCTGCAATCGTTGGAGCTGCCAGGGCCGCCCGGAGGCGGCCCTGGTTACGGCAGTCGAGCATGGCTCCGACTCTACAAAAGGCAGTCGAGCAGGCTCGACGTTACTTCGCGTTCTTCACGTAGGTGTCGAACCAGTTCAGCATTTCCGACACCAGCTGCTCGTTCGATTCCAGCGCGGTGTACCAGTGCGGTTCGTTCGGCAGCATCACCAGACGGGTGGTGCCGCCGTTGCCACGGATGGCCTGGTACAGCTTGCGCGACTGGAACGGCTCGGTGCCCGGGTTGGCATCGTCTTCGCCATGGACCAGCAGCAGGGGCAGCTTGATCCTGTCGGCGTAGAAGAACGGCGAGGCCTTCAGGTACACGTCCTGCGCCTGCCACACCGAGCGACGCTCGTTCTGGAAACCGAACGGGGTGAACGTCTTGTTGTACGAACCGCTGGTCGCTACGCCTGCCTTGAACAGGTTGGTGTGGGCGATCAGGTTGGCGGTCATCAGGCCGCCGTGGCTGTGGCCGGTGACACCGATGCGGTTGCGGTCGACCACGCCCATGTCCACCGCCTTGTCGACCGCTGCCTTGGCGTCGGCCTCCAGCTGTTCCAGATAAGTGTCATAGGCGGTCTTCGGATCGCCGACGATCGGGAACGAGGCGTTGTCGATGATCGCGTAGCCGGCCAGCAGCATCAGGCGGTACGGTTGCAGGCGGGTGAAGGTCTGCTGCGAACCGGACACCTGCCCGGCCTGGGCGGCATTGGCGAAGTCGGCCGGGTAGGCGTACAGGATTGCCGGCACGCGCTGGCCTTCCTTGTAGCCCGGCGGGGTGTACAGGGTGAAGGACAGATCCACGCCATCAGCGCGCTTGTAGGTGACCAGCTGCTTCTTGATCTGGCGCACTTCCGGGGTCGGGTCGACCAGCTTCGTCAGCGCAGTGGCGGTAGAGGCAAACTGCGCTTCACCCTGCTTGGCTGCGGCAACCGCCTCGCCCTGCTGGCGCACGAACGCGTTCGGTGGGTCCATCACCGACTGGTGCCAGGTCAGGTAGCGGCCCGAGGTATTGCTGAAGCCGAGGAACTGCTCGTAGGCATCGGCATCGCTGCGGAACAGGCGCTCGGTCTTCAGCGAGCCCAGGTCCAGGCGGTCCAGGAACGGACGGTCACCCTGCGGCGAAGCGCCCTGCCCGCGCAGGAACACGAAGTTGCCTTCCTGGCGCACGACCGCTGCGCCGTTGGGCAGGCGCTTGAACACCAGGTTGCCGGGGTCGCCGTACAGCTCATCGCTGGACATGTCCCACAGCAGGCGGCCTTCCTTCTTCGGCTGGTCGACATCGACGATGCGGGTCTGCACCCAGTGGCGGTTCTCGTCGTTCTCGAACATGAAGGACACCGCCGGGTCCGCCGACCAGGCCAGGCCTTCGAAACGCTGTGCCGTGCGGGCGATCTCCACCGGCTTGGCGGTGAACGGGGCCTTCAGCATCAGCACGCGGTCGCGATGCGGCACGGTCACCTTCCAGTCGCCCTTGTCCAGCGCTTCGGCATAGACCAGCGTGGCCGGATCGGTGGAACGCCAGTCGAAACCACGCGGGCCTTCCGGCACACCATGCACCGGCACGCGGTCGGCCAGCGGCAGGCTGGCGATGGCGGTGGCCTTGCCCGTGGCGGTGTCCAGCACCGCCACATCGTTGGCGAAGCGCTGGTAGGTCACCGCGTGCGAGAACGGCGCCTTGATCGATTCGGTCAGCACGTGCACGCCATCGGGCGCAGCGCTGACATCGTTGAAGATGGCGGCGCTGCCGACCGGGCGGACCTTGCCACTGGCGGTGTCGACCACGGCCAGCTGCGAGGCACCGTAATAGGCGAACAGCTTTTCATCGTGCACGCTGGTCAGCGTGTCGCGGGCTTCATAGGTGCTGCTTTCGCCGCTGCTGCCCAGCGATTCCTGCGCATCCGGGCCGGTCGGCACGCCGCCGTCGGAGGGGGCCGCACCCTGGTTGGCCGGCACCAGCTTCACCAGCAGATTCTGGCTGCCACCCAGCCACTGCACGGTGCTGCCGAAGATCGGGTTGAGCTGCACGCCCGGCACCTGCTTGACCTGGCCGGTGGCCGCATCGCCCACCCACAGCTGCACGCTGTTTTCCACCGCGTTCTGGAACGCGAAATGGCTGCCATCGGCCGACCACAGCGCGCCACCGGCGCAGCCCTGCGGCAGATCGACCTTGGTGCTCCTGCCGCTGGCGATGTCCACCACGCTGAAGTCGGCCACGCAGGCCGGAATGCCATAGCCACCCGGGGTGTCATGGCGGCTGCGGTTCTTTGGTTCCAGACGCACGCCGGCCAGCTTCAGGTAAGGCTGGGCCACGCGGGCGATGGAGGGATAGGTCTGCGCGGTGGTCAGCAGCAGGCGCTGCCCGCTCGGGTCGACATTCGGTGCCGGCGGCGGTGGTGCCTTCAGCACCTTGAGCAGTTGTTCCGGCGGCTTTGCGTAATCGGCAAGCGCCGGGCCGGCGGCCAGCAGGCCGACGGTAGCGACGGCGATGGCCGCCGCCAGAGAGGTGCGATGGATGAGCATCCGTTGTCCCCAGGGGTGTGGTTGGGCGCCCGCAGGACGGCGGGCATGGGCCGAATCTAACACCCGGAGAACGGCGGTGAATGGGCCGGAAGGACTAGTGGCCGCATGGGGCAAAGTCCGCCGGGCATGGCCCGGCGGACGAAGGCGCGGGTTCACTGCTGCGCGTGCAGATCCCAGGTGGTCAGGTAATCGGGATCGACCACGATCTCGCCACCCGAGCGCAGCCGGTACTCGCCCGGCTCTGCCGGCAGGTACTGGTCCAGCATGGGCGGCAGGTAACGCTCGTGACCATCGGCCTCATCGGCCAGCACCACGCCCTCCTCGGCACTGATGCGCAGCACCGTGCCCGAATACTGCTGCTGGTCGCGCATCTGGCCATCACCGCCATAGCGGGTGATACCCACCAGCACCACCTTGCCGATCATCTGCTCGGCCTTGGCATCATCCAGGGCCGGCAGCAGGGGATGGGATTCGTCGTTCATAGGTGCACCTCCAAAGCCTGCAAGTACATCGTGGAAACGCTTGAAGGATGGCAGCTGTCGTACACCACGGCCATCCTGGCCGGTTCACGCTCCCCGGGGTTTGATGCTGCCACCGCAAGCGGCAGGGTGAAGTGAAGACTGCAGTAGAATCCGTTCATGCGCACCGTCCATGCCCTCCGCTACATCACCCCGCTCCGCGAAGGGGGTTCATTGCCCGCCGTGGTCGAGACCGACGACGACGGCATGGCTGTGCTCAAGTTCCGTGGCGCCGGCCAGGGCCCGAAGGCGCTGATTGCCGAGCTGATCGCTGGCGAAATGGCCCGCGCGGTCGGCCTGCCGATTCCGGAAATCCTGTTCGTCGAACTGGACAGTGAATTCGCCCGCACCGAGCCGGATCCGGAGATCCAGGATCTGATCCGTGCCAGCGAGGGCCTGAACCTGGGCATGGACTACCTGCCTGGCGCGATCAACTACGACCCGGCGGCGATGCCGGTGGACGCCGATCTGGCCTCACGCATCGTCTGGTTCGATGCGTTCACCAGTAATGTCGATCGCACCACGCGCAATCCCAACCTGATGGTGTGGCATCGCAAGCTGTATCTGATCGACCATGGCGCGGCCATGTACTTCCATCACGATTGGACCAACGCCGGCGATGCCTGCGAAAAGCCCTTCGTGCTGATCCGTGACCATGTGCTGCTGCCGTTTGCCAGCCGCATTGCAGAGGTGGATGCCGAACTGGCCGCACGCCTGCCCGATGCGGAGATCGAGCGCATCGTCGGCCTGGTGCCGGACAGCTGGCTGGTGGATGAGCCCGCCTTCGACAGCCCCCAGGCCTATCGGCAGGGCTACATCAACTACCTCAAGCACCGCCTGAAAGTGCGTGCGGTGTTCGTGCAGGAGGCCATCCGTGCCCACGCTGCACACGTATGACTATGCGGTCATCCGCGTGGTGCCGCGGGTGGAGCGCGAAGAGTTCATCAACGTCGGGGTGATCGTGTCCTGCCCCGGCGCACGCCATCTGGAAGCGGCCGTCGAGATCGATGCGGCGCGCCTGCACGCGTTCGCGCCGGCGCTCGACCTGGAAGCGCTGCAGCCGTGGCTGGATGCCATCGTAGCGATCTGCCGCGGCGACGCCAACGCAGGCCCGATCGCGCAGCTGCCCGCGCGTGCGCGTTTCCATTTCCTCACCGCCAAGCGCAGCTCGATCGTGCAGATGTCGAGCACGCACGTGGGCCGTACGGCCGACCCGGCGGGCGTGGTCGAGCACCTGATGACGAAGATGGTGCGGGTGCCGCGCTGACGGAGCATGGCCGGCTGGGTTTGGCCGGTTGGTAGAGTCGACCGTTGGTCGACTGCCTTGGGCGACCCACCGCCCCCCCCCCGCTGCGCGCTCCAGTCGACCAACGGTCGACTCTACCCCCGCCCGGGCAGCGGCAACCGCCGCGCGATGTAGTTGACCACGTTGCCGACCGCATCCGGATCAACGTTGGCCAGGCCGATGACCACGTAGCCCTGCTCGGGCAACACGACGATGGCACTGTTCGACCCCGGCGCCCCACCCTCGTGCCCGTACTGGCGCTGGCTGCCCTGCCCCTGCACGACGAAGCCGTAGCCATACCAGCCCTTGTGGTTCTGCGCGGTGGTGGCCTGCTGCAGCAGCGCCGACGACACCAGCTTGCCACTGCGCAGCGCCTCGCAGAACTTCAGCATGTCAGCGGCAGTGCTGTAACCACCACCGGCTGACATGCCGCGCCAGGGCAGCGTCTTCGTTTCGCGCACCCACTGCCCGTCCTTTCTGGTGTAGGCGACGGCACGGTGCGCAACATCCACCGTTTCCGGCTCGAAGCCCGTGGCCGTCATGCCCGCCGGGCGCAGGATGTGCGCATCCACGTAGTCGTAGTACGACTGCCCGGACACGGCCTCGATGATGCGGCCAAGCACAATGTACCCGTAGTTGGAGTAACCGTCCTGGCTGCCCGGCGTGAACTGCGGCGCATCCTTGGCGAAGCGCTGCACGTAGTCATCCAGCGTCTTCAGCGACGCCGAGTGCTGGTCGAAATCATCGCCGAAGAAATCACCCAGGCCGCTGGTGTGGGTCAACAGCTGGCGCACGGTCACGGTATCGGCGACGGCCTTGTCCGGATAGTCCGGCAGGTGCTTGCCGATCGTATCGTCCAGGCTCACTTTGCCTCCCTCCACCAGCTGCAGGATGGCCACCGAGGTGAACATCTTGTTGGACGAGGCCAGGCGGAACTGCGTCTGCGCATCGACCGCCTTGTTCGCGCTGCGGTCGGCCAGGCCTCCGTGCCAATCCAGCAGCACGCGTCCGTTCTGCGCCACCAGCACGCTACCCGACAGCGCATCCTCAGCGGCCAAGGCGTCCAGCTTCGCGCGGGCGTCGGCCATCAGCTCCGGCAGGGCGACGCGTGCGGGCTGGTATTTTTCCGGCGTAGGTGTGCCTTCCAGCTGGAAGAGCTTCAGATGTTCCGGATGGGCCGGGTCCATTTCCGCAGTCACCAGCATTGCACGCTCGGTCTGCTGCGCCAGCACCAGCAGCTTCGCCTGCAGTGGTGTGCTCTCACGCACCTCCAGCAGCTTCAGTGGACCGGTGGACTGGCGGAACTCCAGGTAATCCTGCGGGGTGCTGCCGTCCTTCTTGGCGTAGCGTTCGGCGAAGGCCTGTAATCCTTCAAGACTGCTGTCATTGAACGCAGCCAGCCAATCATCGGCGGCACGACGCGCATCAGCAGCCGGGCGCGCAGCGTGCGCGGCGTCCATGCACAGCAGCATCAACAAGGCCCAGAGCAAGGGGCGGGCGGAAAGACGGCGCACGAACATGGCGATTCCTTCGCAGACGAGGCGTGCGGCCATCCTAACCGAACGCCACGACGGGGTAGAGTCGACCGTTGGTCGACTGCCCTTCGCGACCCGCCGGAACCCCGCGCTGCGCGCGATAGTCGACCAACGGTCGACTCTACCCCGCGCCGGTGTCATCCAGCGGCCAGCGGCACCATCCATGCGGGTATTCGCCCAGCGTGGTGGCCAATCCAGCCCGGACGGGATTCCCCAGGATGTAGCGCCCGTGCTTTCTCAGTGATTCCTCACTGCGAATCGCATGATCGTAGTACCCCGCCTGCCAGACGGCCCCGGTGTGTCCCCGATGTTGATTGATGCGCAGACCGCTGCGCGACTTGAAGCGCTGTACGCAGTATCCGAGGGATTTTTCGCGGAGCTGGACCAGCCAGTGCAGGTGGTCGGGCATGACCACCCACGCGAACGAGGCGACCAGGCCATCATGATCCAGCGCCTCCAGCACCTGCATGGCGATCTGGGCATTGCTGGGATCATCGAAAACCCGACAGCGATCCTTGCAGATCATCGTGATGGCGTACACGTTGCCGATGACGGAGCGGCGGCCGACGAGGAGTTGTGGACTGGGCATGGGGTTGAACATGCCTGTCGTGTTGATATTCCGGCATCGGTTCGATGCCGGTTTTTCGATCAGGGAACACCGCGATGCCGGCTCGGTAGAGTCGACCGTTGGTCGACTATCGCGCAAAGCGCGGGTTTCGGTGTGGCCTCGAAAA
>NZ_JBNNHG010000122.1:8367-11701 GCF_050268705.1 Stenotrophomonas sp. NPDC077659
TGGCAGTCGACCAACGGTCGACTCTACCGTGCGCGGCGCGGGGTTTCGGTGTGGCCGCGAAAGGCAGTCGACCAACGGTCGACTCTACCGTGCGCGGCGCGGGGTTTCGGTGTGGCCTCGAAAGGCAGTCGACCAACGGTCGACTCTACCCCCGTCATTTCGGCAGCGCGTAGGCCATCACGTAGTCGCCCTTCGGTGTTTCCATGAAGTGGTGTCCGGCGGCGACGATCACCACGTACTGGCGGCCATCCTGTTCGTACACCATCGGGTTGGCCTGGCCGCCGGCCGGCAGCTTGACGTGCCACAGCTCCTTGCCGGTCTTCAGATCGATCGCGCGCAACAGGTCGTCGGTCGCGGCGGCAATGAAGATCAGGCCGCTGGCCGTCACCACCGAACCACCGTTGTTGGGCGTGCCGATTTCAATGGGCAGGCCCGAACGGATGCCGAACGGGCCATTGCCGCGCGCACTGCCAAACGGGCGATCCCACAACAGCTTGCCGGTGCGCAGATCCACCGCACGGATGCCGCCATAGGGCGGCTGCTTGCACAGCAGCCCGGTGAACGGCAGGCGCCAGCCCGCGTTGACGTCGATGGCATACGGCGTCCCTACCTGCGGGTCGCCCGCACCTTCGGCGCCGCCCTTGTCGTGGGTGATCTCTTCGCGCGGCCGCCAGCCCTTGCGGTCGGCCTCAGCGCGCGGCACCAGCAGGTTGTAGTTGGGCATGTCGTTGTAGTTGGCCACGATCACCCCGCGGCGCGTATCGACGGCCACGCTGCCCCAGTCCGAACCACCGTTGTAGCCGGGGTATTCAATCGAATGATGGTCGGCGCTCGGCGGGGTGTAGAAGCCTTCGTAATGAGCCTTGCGGAACTGGATGCGGCACACCAGCTGGTCAATCGGGGTGATGCCCCACATGTCCTGCTCGGTCAGATCATGTTCGCGGCGCAGCGTGTGGTACAGCGAGAACAACTGCGTGGGCGAGCGCTGCTCGGGTTCGGCACCGCCGCCGGGCACCTTGCGCTCTTCGGCCGGGGTCAGCAGCTGACCGGTGCGGCGGTCGAGGATGTACATGTCACCCTGCTTGGTCGGCAGCAGGATGGCCGGCACCTTGCCCTGCGCGGTCGGGTAGTCGATCAGGCTGGCCTGCGAGCCCATGTCGTAGTCCCACACATCCTTGCGCACGGCCTGGAAATGCCAGACCGGCTTGCCGGTGGTCACGTCGATGGCCACCAGCGAAGTGGCGAACTTGTTCTGGTTTTCGGTGCGCGAGCTGCTCCAGTAGTCGCCCGCGGAATTGCCCATCGGCAGATAGACCAGGCCCAGCTTTTCATCGCCGGTGGCGGTGGTCCACATGTTCGGTGTACCGCGCGTGTATTCCTTGCCCTGTGCCGGCAGGCCGGTCAGCTCGGGCTGGTCCATGTCCCAGGCCCAGCGCAGCTTGCCGGTCACGGCATCGTAGGCCTGGATGACGCCCGACGGGGCATCGCGGCGCTGACCGTCCAGCACCTGGTGGCCGGTGACAATGACGCCGCGCACGATGGCCGGCGGCGAGGTGATGGACACATAGCCCGGCGGCGTGCTTCCCATGCCCAGGGTGATGTCGATCTGGCCGTTGTTGCCGAAGTTCGCGCAGGGCTTTCCGCTGTCGGCGTCCACGGCAATGATGCGGCCGTCGAGGGTGCCTTCGATGATGCGCGCGGTGCAGGCCGGCCGGTTGCCGGGCACGCTGGCCGCACCCGGCGTCGGCGGCGGCGCGGGCAGTGCAAGGTCGGCGGCGGCGTCTGCCAGCGCAGCGTCGGCCGCGGCGGCGCCACTGGGCTGTTCGTAGTACGAGACGCCACGGCACGCGGCGGTATAGGGAATGGAATCGTCCTTCACCTTGGGGTTGAAGCGCCAGATTTCCTTGCCAGTGCTGGCATCGAGCGCGATCAGCTGGTTGCGCGCGGTGCACAGGTACAGCCGGTTGCCGATCTTCAGCGGCGTGGTTTCGGCACCCCAGCGGTTCTCCGGCAGATCGCCGGTGCGGAACTGCCAGGCCGGCTGCAGCGTGGCCACGTTGTCCGGGGTTATCTGTTGCAGCGGGGAGAACCGGGTCGCGGCGTTGTTGCGGCCCCAGGCCGCCCAGTCACCGTCGGCCGGGCGGTCGGAGGGCTGCAGGCCGGTGGTGTCCTCGGCGGGGTCGATGCCGGTGGAGGCAACCGCCTCGGGGAACGGCTGGTCGCCGCGCACTTCGCCGTGCGGCACGAACGCCAGCGCAAAGGCGCCCACAAACACCAGCATCAGCACGCCGGCAACCGCCCATGATGCACGGCGCGGGAAGGGCTGCTGCAGGGTCGGTGCCAGCAGCGCCATCACGATCGCCAGGGCGGTCACCAGGCCCAGCCGCGGCACCCATCGCCAGTAGGTGCTGCCCGATTCCCACCAGGTCCACAGCAAGGTGCCGATGAACAGCACCGCGAACAGCAGCGCCGCGCTGCGGCGGTTGCCCCACAGCAGCACGCCGCTGACCAGAATTGCGATGCCGGCGATGGCGTAGTACCAGGAACCCCCCAGAGTCAGCAGCCAGATGCCCAGCCCGCCGATGACGGCGCCAAGCACGATCAGCAGCAGGGAAAGCACCGTGGCCACCGGATGGCGGCGGCGCGGCGGGACGGAACGGCTATCAGGGGGAACGGCGGTGGGGGCGGCAGACATGTCAGGCTCCAAGGCACGACCGCACGGTCGGATGGACGGGGTTCCATTACGGACGGGATCGTCCGCTGGTTCGCCGTCCGTTATGCGCCACTGCCTGTGAAGTGAATGCGTTTTTTGCCTGCAGACGTTCCCCGCAGATACAACAACGCCGGCACAGGGCCGGCGTCGTCGTTAACCTCTCATCGCGGCAGGATCACTCCTGCGCGGCGTCCTCGCTGCTGGCAGCCGCCGGTGCGCCGTCGGTCGCGGCCGGGGCGGCAGCGGCCACCTCGTCCTCGTCCTCGTCGATCGAGGCATCCATGCGCTCCACCGCCTGCAGCTTTTCGTCCTTGGACAGGCGGATGAGGGTGACGCCCTGGGTGTTGCGGCCGACACGGCTGATTTCCGAGCCACGGGTACGCACCAGGGTGCCGCCGTCGGAGATCAGCAGGACTTCGTCGCCCGAGCCCATCAGCACCGCAGCGACCAGCTTGCCGTTGCGCTCGGTGGTCTGGATGCCGATCACGCCCTGGGTGCCACGGCCCTTGCGCGGGTAGTCCGGCAGCGGGGTGCGCTTGCCATAGCCGTTCTCGGTGGACCCGGGCCCGACGACCTGATGCCGCACATGGATGACGATGATTCCAGCTCGGCCGGGCTGTC
>NZ_JBNNHG010000123.1:0-11660 GCF_050268705.1 Stenotrophomonas sp. NPDC077659
TATTGCATTGCGAATTTAGCTGTGGGATAAATTGCTCCGCCGGCAACCTACCGGCAGGAGCTGGACAAAATCAAGCCAACCCCCACCCGATTCTTTTGGAATCAGTCAGTTGCACCCGGATCCGGGGTCAGCAGGGCCTGGATGAGGCCGGCGTGGCGGACCTTCTGGGCCTCCCGGCGCAGGCGGCTGGCGGTGAAGATGGCGCACAGTTCGTCCACGGCGGTGTCGAACACCTCGTTGACGATGACGTAGTCGAACTCGTTGAAGTGCAGCATTTCATCGCGGGCGGCACCCAGCCGCTGGGCGATCACCGCCTCGCTGTCCTGGCCGCGCTTGCGCATGCGGTCCTGCAGGGCCTGCCTGGACGGCGGCAGGATGAACACGGTGACCGTGCCCGGCACCAGCTGGCGCACCTGCTGGGCGCCCTGCCAGTCGATTTCCAGCAGCACGTCCTGGCCGGCGGCCAGCTGCGGCTCCACCGACTGGCGGGCGGTGCCCTTCCAATCGCCGTGCACCCACGCGTGCTCGAAGAAGTCGCCATCGGCGATCATTTCCTCGAACGTCTCGGCGCTGACGAAGTGGTAGTGCTCGCCGTTCACCTCACCCGGGCGCATGGCGCGCGAGGTGAAGGAAATGGACAGGGCGATCTGCGGGTCACGCGCCAGGGTGGCGTTGACGATGCTGCTCTTGCCGGCACCCGAGGGGGCGGCAACGATGTACAGCGTGCCGCGCGCGACGGCGGCCGACGGGGTGGACGGAGCGCTCATGCGCGGAACCCAAGCTGTTGATTTCGCAAAATTTATCCTCGATGTTCCAGAACCGGCGCGGAAGATCGCGCCAGCACGGCGGGAGCTGCGCGGAACATCCTGGAACCAGGCCCGGCAGATGGCTCCCCGGGGTGCGGGCATGCAACTTTAACAGAGCGGCTTGGAATGGTTGCCTGGGGCGCGGCACGTGGCCGCAACCCCGTCCAGACGGACATCACCCTCCGTGCCCGTTCCTGGCTGTGATCCGCGCGCATGAGGGGCCGACCAGCTCCCACACCCTTTCGATGATCACTTCCAGTGAAACCCCCTCCAGGTCGAGCGATGCCGCGTAGGCGCGCCATTGCCGCTGCTTCCCTTCGTCGCCGAACATCTCGGCCGAGAGACCCGGTGGGCGATCTTTCGGGACATTCGTCTGCCGTCGCTCGAACGTTGTGGCAATAGCCGCGTCGAGATCTTCCGCGGATATCTCGATTGCCTGTGGCACTGCCCACAGATCGTAGTAGTCCTTCATGCGGCCGTTCAGGACACCCAGCGCCACCATCGCCTGGAATTTTTCAGCCACGACTGTGGCAGGCGGATAGGAACGGATATGGGGAGCGGGAAGATCCAGCAAGGTTGGATAGTCAATGCGCCAGCTCGGATCCGCCATTGCGTCGCCGAAACCGATATCGATGGTCACGGGGATGCGCGTCTTTTCAAGATAGGCGAAGGTCTTGAGGCGAACACCGCCATATTCCATCTCTTCCCTGATAACCGTCGCGGCAAGCGCGCCAGTATCGTAGGCGAGACCATCCTCACCCTCGACCGCCATGATTTCTGCGAAATCAGCGATCAGACGGGCAGGATCGGAATCCCCATGGCCGAGGAAATCGGCATCCCGGGTCACCCGATTTCCGTCGGCCACCCAGACAGTGACCAGCATGCCGCCTTTCAGGACGAAGCGGTCCTTGTGCACCGAGATCGACAACCTGTAGAGCAGCCGCTCAAGCGCGAACTTCACCAGGACAACATCGAAAATGCGCCCCTCTCTGCGAGCGATGACAAGCAGCCGGTCCTTGACTGACTTCGCCAGGTTGGACGGTCTTCTATCCATTGGAGGTGAGCGCCTCGATATAGGGTTGCATGACCTTCCAGGCCCCCCCGGCCTTCGCGACCTCGGCAATTGCGGCTGGCGTTGCCCGCCGTTGCTGGAGCGCAGCGCGCAGCCCCTCTACGGCGACGGAGCGGTCAATCAGCCGGGGATTCCGGAAGAGGTCCGCCAGCGTCTTCGGAATCGAATAGACCGGAACATCGAGCCCCGCGATCGCATGCTGCTCGACGCCCGTTCGCAGATACGGCTCCGCGAAACGGACGATGCGCAGCGGGGGGTAGGACTGCACGGGCGCCCAGTCGCTCTTGCCGATGGCCATCCAGATGCGTCGTGGCATCTGATCGGTCAGCCCGTGGAAGGCGAGCGCCGACACCATGGCGATCACCCCCTTGGGGACGCGCATGCTGGCTTCGGCAAGCATCTGATTCTCTTCGACTTCTGAATCACGCTTCTGATAGAGACCACGCGAGATACGTTCGATCTCACCGCTCTGAACGGCGCGGGCAATCGTCTGTGCACTGATGCCGGCATCACGCAGCTCATGGGCGCGCATCATGCTGCGCGTGCCGAGCAGGCGGTTGAGCTTGGCATTTTGAGAGGTCTGCATCGTCAGAATGTGACAAATCCTCAAACAGAACTGGAATCTATCATAGGTTTTGTCACACAACCCTTAACCCAGGCCCGACAATGCGCCCTCCTTCAGCGGGCCCGGTGCACCCTCGCCGCCGCAAAGCCCGGAACCGAGCCGCACAACACCGCTTCGACGTCATCCAGCCCGAGGCCGGCATCAAGCGCTTCCAGCACCAGACACTCGCCCATGTATCCGGTGAGCCCGGAGTTGTCGACCAGGCTGCACCAGACCAGCCGGTCAACAGGGCTGAGGACGTGCCGCTGCTGATCGAGCCGGGACGCATGGACAGCGTGCCACCGGTGTCGCCCTGTCCTGTCCTGTTGTCTCCAATAACAGCGCGCCGCGTCGACCGCTGCGCGTTGATCGGCATCCAGGCGGTCCCCCAGCCGGTCGCAAAAGGCCATAGCCAGCGCCGACTTCACGCGTGCGTCGTTTTCCAGCCCGGCGACCTCCAGAACCTCATCCAGCAGGTCCACGGTGGCGCGCATCGCCAGATAAGGATCGTTCGCGTCGTCCATGCGTGGCCGCCTCCAGCAGACCCAATGAGAAAGGGCGCCCGAAGGCGCCCCGATGCACATCACTCGATGTTCTGCACCTGTTCGCGGATCTGGTCGATCAGCACCTTCAGCTCGACAGCGGCATTGGACGTACGGCTGTCCACCGACTTCGAACCCAGCGTGTTGGCTTCGCGGTTGAACTCCTGCAGCAGGAAGTCCAGGCGGCGGCCCACCGGCTCGCGCTGCTTCAGCACGCGGCGGATTTCCACGATGTGGCTGCCCAGGCGGTCCAGCTCCTCGTCCACGTCCAGCTTCTGCAGCCACATCACCAGTTCCTGCTCGGCGCGGCCGGGGTCGACCGGGTGCGGCAGATCGGCCAGACGGGCCGCCAGTTTGGCGCGCTGGCCGTCGCGGATGGCCGGGATCAGCGTGCGAACCTCGGTGGCGATGCGCTCGATCCCATCCACGCGCTCGGCAATGGCGGCGGCCAGCGTGTCGCCTTCGCGTTCACGGGCGGCGACGAAGCCATCCAGCGCCTGGTCCAGCAGCGACAGTGCCTCGGCCTGCAGGGCCGCCGCGTCGGTGGCCTCGCCCTGGGTCACGCCCGGCAGCTGCAGCAGTTCGGTGAAGCTGACCTGCAGATTGGGGAAATCGGAGGTCAGCCGGTGCGCCAACTGGCCCAGCTGGCCCAGCAGCGCTTCGTTCACCTGCAGGCTGGCGGCACCTTCCGGCGCGCGCAGGCGCATGACCAGGTCCAGCTTGCCGCGGCTCAGGCGCGCAGCGATGCGCTCGCGCAGCTGCGGCTCCAGCGCACGCAGTTCCTCGGGCAGGCGCGTGCCCACTTCCAGGAACCGGTGGTTGACCGAGCGCAGTTCGCAGCCCAGCGTGCCCCACGGGGTGACGCGCTCGCCGCCGGCATAGGCGGTCATGCTTCGAATCATGGAATGTGTCCGGTGCGTGCAAAAGGGGAATGGTACCCTAGCGCCCTCACCAGAGCCCTGCTGCCCGCCCCGTCAAGGTCGCGGGCACGGCGGCGTACTCCCCTGCCCTTACGGAACCCGCACCATGTCCGATTCGCGCCCCAGTGGCCGCCAGCCCGACCAGCTCCGCCCGGTCGTCATCCAACGCGGCTTCACCCGCCATGCCGAGGGTTCGGTGCTGGTGTGCTTCGGTGAAACCCGCGTGCTGTGCACCGCCAGCGTGGAAAACCGCGTGCCGGGGTTCCTGCGTGGCAAGGGCGAAGGCTGGGTGACCGCCGAGTACGGCATGCTGCCGCGCGCCACCCACACCCGCAGCGACCGCGAAGCGGCGCGGGGCAAGCAGGGCGGCCGCACCCTGGAAATCCAGCGCCTGATCGGCCGCAGCCTGCGTGCCTGCGTGGACCGCAACGCGCTGGGCGAACGCACCATCACCCTGGACTGCGACGTGCTGCAGGCCGACGGTGGTACCCGCACCGCTGCCATCACCGGCGCCTACGTGGCCCTGGTCGATGCAGTGAACGTGCTGATGAAGCGTGGCGACATCAAGCGCAACCCGATCCTGGGCGCGGTGGCCGCAGTGTCGGTGGGCGTGTACCGCGGCACCCCGGTGCTGGACCTGGACTACGCCGAAGACAGCGACTGCGACACCGACATGAACGTGGTGATGAACGACGGCGGCGGCTTCATCGAACTGCAGGGCACCGCCGAAGGCCACGCCTTCCGTCGCGACGAGCTGGACGCGCTGCTGGGCCTGGCCGAGAAGGGCGTGGGCGAGCTGCTGGCTGCACAGCAGGCGGCGCTGTCGGCATGAACCGCCGGATCGCCCTGACCACCCTGGTGGTGGCCGACTACGACGAAGCCATCGCCTGGTACACCGGTAAGCTCGGCTTCACGCTGCTGGAAGACATCGACCAGGGCCACAAGCGCTGGGTGGTGGTCGGGCCGACCGACGGCAGTGCCGCTGCCCTGCTGCTGGCGCGTGCCAGCGACGAGGAACAGCGCAGCCGCATCGGCACCCAGACCGGTGGCCGGGTAGCCTTCTTCCTCAACACCGACGACTTCCACCGCGACCACGCGGCGATGCTGGCCGCCGGCGTCGAGTTCCTGGAAGCGCCGCGCGAAGAACCCTATGCAACGGTCGCGGTGTTCCGCGATCTGTATGGCAACACCTGGGACCTGCTGGAGCCCCGTCAATGAAGAAACTGGTATTGGCCAGCCACAACGCCGGCAAGCTGGTGGAAATGCAGGAGATCCTCGCCGATCTGCCGCTGCAGATCACCTCGGCCGCCGAACTGGGCCTGGGTGACGTGGAAGAAACCGGCCTGACCTTCGTCGAGAACGCGCTGCTGAAGGCGCGCGCCGCCTGCGAAGCAACCGGCCTGCCGGCACTGGCCGATGATTCGGGCCTGATTGTCGATGCCCTCGGCGGCGCGCCCGGCCTGTACAGCGCGCGCTATGCCGGCCACCCGACCAACGCCGCAGCCAACAACGCCAAGCTGCTGGAGGCGATGGCCGAGGTGCCCGATGGCCAGCGCAGCGCCCGCTTCTATGCGGTCATCGTGCTGCTGCGCCATGCTGACGACCCGCAACCGCTGATCTGCGAAGGCCGCTGGGAAGGGCAGATCATCCGCGAACTGCGTGGCACCCATGGCTTCGGCTACAACCCGGTGTTCCTGGACACCACCCACGGCCTGACCGCTGCGGAAATGGAGCCGGCGCTGAAGAACGCCATCAGTCATCGTGCCCTTGCCCTGCAGCAGCTCAAGCAGCAGCTGGCCAGCTGGCTCTGATGCCATCCTGATGACCCAAGGGAAGCCGGCCAGCGGCCGGCACTACCGATGATGCCCATGCCGCACGCCCACGACCACTGCAACCACCTGCCCGGCGAAGCCTGTTCCGGCGACCACGCGCACGACACCGCGCCGCGCCTGGTGCCGCCACCGCTGTCGCTGTACGTGCACCTGCCGTGGTGCGTGCGCAAATGCCCGTACTGCGATTTCAATTCGCACCAGGCCAAGGGCGAGCTGCCGTTCGAGGCCTACATCGACGCCCTGCTGCGCGACCTGGACCAGGACCTGCCACTGGTCTGGGGCCGGGTGGTGCACAGCGTGTTCTTCGGGGGCGGTACGCCCAGCCTGTTCCCGCCGGACGCCATCGACCGCTTCCTGCAGCAGGCCAGCGCACGCCTGCGCTTCGCGCCCAATGCCGAGATCACCCTGGAAACCAACCCGGGCACCGCCGAGCACGGCCGCTTCGACCGTTACCGCGCCGCCGGCGTGAACCGCCTCAGCTTCGGCATCCAGAGCTTCGACGATGCCGCGCTGAAGCGCCTGGGGCGCATCCATGACAGTGGCGAAGCCGAGCGCGCGGTGAAGATGGCGCAGGACGCCGGCTACGACAATTTCAACATCGACCTGATGTACGCGCTGCCGGAACAGACCCTGGCCGGTGCCGAGGCCGACCTGGAGCGCGCCTTCGCGCTGCAGCCGGCACACATCTCGCACTACCAGCTGACCCTGGAACCGAACACCGTGTTCTTCGCGCGGCCGCCGCAGGGCATCCCCGATGAAGACCATGCCTGGGACATGCAGGAGCACTGCCAGGCGCTGCTGGCGCAGGCCGGTTTCGGCCAGTACGAAGTAAGTGCCTATGCCCGCCCTGGCCGGCAGAGCGCGCACAACCTGAATTACTGGCGCTTCGGCGATTACCTGGGCATCGGTGCCGGCGCGCACGGCAAGATCAGCTCGGGTGCAGAGGAACACGTGCTGCGGCGCTGGAAGCTCAAGCACCCGCAGGCCTACATGGACAGCGCCGGCAGCCCGGGGTCGTTCGGTGGCGACGAAGTGATCGCCGCCGACCGCCTGCCCTTCGAGTACATGCTGAACCTGCTGCGCCTGCATGAAGGCTTCGGCCTGCGCGATTTCGAGTCGCGTACCGGCCTGCCGCGCAGCGTGCTGGCCGCGCCGCTGGCCGAGGCCGTGCAGCGCGGCTGGCTGACCGTGGTCGACGGCCATGTACAGCCCACCGAACTGGGCCGCCGCTTCACCAACGACGTGGTGAGCCTGTTCCTGTAGCGCCGGGCCATGCCCGGCGAGGCGCGCCCTGGCAGGGCCGGCCGCTGGCCGGCCATCGCCGCTCACATTGCCCCTCAAGTAGCGTCTTCACCGGCCGACACGGTAGATTCCCATGTCGATCCGCGGGAATCCCGGAACTGTCGCCGATGTCTGCCGCTTTCCCCTCTGCCACCTCTGACAGCGCGCGCCTGGCCGCCGCAGACCTGACCCCACGCGTGCGCACGCTGCTGGGTGAACTGCTGGTGCTCTGCCGCCATGTGCTGACCGCTCCGCTGATCCTCACCGTGGAAGTGGCCGAGCAGGCGCTGCTGCACGATGCCGAGCACGCCCGCAACCCACAGATGCAGGCCGAGCTGCTGGCCCAGCGCGGCCAGTTGCATGCATTCGCCGGTACCTTCTGCGAGCGCATGCTCGATGCGCTGGCCGACAGCCTGGTGCAGCTGCGCGCGCCGCAGGACATCGCACCGCCGGCAGCCCCCGCCCGCGCGCCGGGCCTGCTGGGGCTGTCGCTGGTGGATGACCACGAGGTGGACCGCACCCTGGTGCTGGCCGAAATGGTGCGCCGGGAAAACCAGCGCTCGGGCAATGCACTGAACCTGCTGGGCCAGCGCCTTGCGGTACTGGCCGCCGCCCCGGCATTGGACAGCGACACCCTGCCACTGGCACCGCAGGCACTGTGTACGCTGGTGCGGCGCCTGGCTGAACGGGACGGTCTGAGCGCCGAGCTGCAGCTGGCCATCTACCGCAGCTTCGAGCGCCAGCTGCTGGAACGCCTCGGCGATCTGCTGGAACGTGCCAACACCCTGCTGGCACAGCACGGCGTGCTGCCGGGGCTGGTCTACACTCCCTACCTGGCACGCTCGTCCAGTACGCGCCGGATCATCACCCAGTCCGTCGGCGGTGGACGTGCAACGCAGCCGGCCCCACGTGCCGCCGAACCCTTGACCGGCTGGAGCGGTTCCGGCCGCCCCGGCTCGTGGTCGGCGCTGATGCAGAACGCCTTTGCCGATGTCGCCGCGCCGGGAACCGCCAACCCCGAACTGACCACGCCACCGGCCAACCTGCTGCACGACCTGCTGCAACAGGCCCGGCATGCCACGCCGATGGCCGTGGAGCCGCCCTCGATCCCCAGCGCAACGGTGGATGCGGTGCTGGCACGCCTGCAGGCCCAGGCCGGGACCGCGACCAGCATCACCGACCTGCAGACCGCCGTGACCGCGCAGCTGCGCAGCGAGCATGGTGCTCAGGCGCAGCTGGCCAGCCATGATCGCGATCACCTGGACCTGTTGCGGATGCTGCTGCAGCAGATCCAGCAGCAGCAGCGCCCGGACCCGGTGCCAGCCGCCCTGCTGGCCCGCCTGCAGGTGCCGCTGGCGCGTGCGGCGATGGCCGACCCCGCCTTCTTCGTGCGCGACGAACACCCTGCACGCGAGCTGCTCAATACCATTGCCGAAGCCGGTGCCAGCTGGCTGGGCGATGACGATGTGGACCCGCAGTTGATGCAGCGCCTGGCGCAGAGCGTGCAGGGACTGCTGGGCCAGGATGCGCGCACGCCGGAGGTGTTCGCTGCGGTCAACGAGGAAATCCAGCAGCACCAGCGCGCCTCCGCACATCGCGCCGAACTGGCCGAACGCCGCCATGTCGAAGCCGCACGCGGCAAGGAGCGCCTGGCGCTGGCCCGCCGCGAAGCCAGCGCGCAGATCGACCAGCACTGCCAGGCACAGCAGCCGCCGCGCTTCGTGCAGACCCTGCTGCGTGAGGCCTGGGCCGATGCGCTGACCCTGACCCGGCTGCGCCATGGCGATGATTCGGCACAGTGGCAGGAACGCCTGCAGCAGACCGAACGCATTGCCGCCGTCACCGCCGCACCCGTCGGGGCCGACAGCACGCCCGACGCACCGCTGGCTGCGGAAGTGGAGGCCGCCCTGCTGCAGGTCGGCTACCACCCCGAGGAAGCGTCGGCGGTCGCCCGTCGCCTGGCCACGCCCGGCGGCGAAGACGAACACACCTCCCGTACCGAACTCAGCGCGCGCCTGAAGGCACGGGCGCGGCTGGGCGAGCACGCGACGGGCAGCGGCGACGCCCCCGAGACCACACCGCGCACGGCCGCCGAACAGGCCTGTCATGACCAACTGGCCCGCCTGCCCTTCGGCAGTTGGTTCGACCTGACTGGTGAGGACGGCAGCGTGCGCCGCCAGCGGCTGTCCTGGTACAGCCTGCTGACCGGCCACGTGCTGTTCGTCAACCCACGTGGGCAGAAGAGCAGCGAGACCGACCTGGATACGCTGGCCCGGCAGATGAGTGCCGGCCGGGCGCAGCTGGTCACCGAAGAAAAGGGCCGCCTGGTCGACCGCGCCTGGCAGGCCAGCCTGTCAGCCCTGCGCGCGTTGGCCGGTCGCCGCCGCCAGGAGCCTGAAGCATGAACCAGCCCCCGCCGCAGGACACCCGCCGCGCCCCGCGACGCCAGGTGTCCGACCTGGTTCCGGTCAGCGACCAGATGCGCGAAAGCGTGATCGGCCGGCTGGGCAACGTCTCTGAAACCGGCATGCTGATGCTGGCCAGCCAGCCGCTGCGCGACGACGCGCTGTACCAGCTGCGGTTCCCGCTGCCGCTGGGCGACGGCCGCAGCGAAGCAATCGACGTCGGCGTGCACCTGCTGTGGAGCGAGCCCGCGCATGCGCCGGGCCAGAGCTGGGCCGGGTTCCGTTTCCTGACCCTGTCGCGCGAGCATCGACAGCTGCTGCGCGCCTGGATCGGCGAGGATAGCGACGAGGCACCGGTTACAGCAGGCTGAGTGCCGGTTCCTGCACAGCGGTTTTTTGCGGTATGCGGCAGAATCTAGGGCCGTTTTCCGTGTCGAGCCACCGCAATGATCCAGCAAGACCCTGGCGCCCTGTATTCCGACCACCTGGCCGTGCTGTGCCGACGCGCCGAACAGGCGCTGGCGCGCGGCGGCTTCGATCATCTGGTGGTGCCCAGCGGCACCCTGCACTACCAGGTGTTCGACGACCGCGACTACCCGTACGCGGTGAATCCACAGTTCAAGGCCTGGCTGCCGCTCACCCGCGTGCCCAACAGCTGGGTGGCGTTCACCCCGGGCAAGCGTCCGGCGGTGATCTTCCACCAGCCCTTCGACTACTGGCACGTGGTGCCCGATGCGCCCAGCGGCTGGTGGGTGGAGCATTTCGACATCCACATCATCCGCACGCCTGAAGAGGCGCTGGCCCTGCTGCCGGGCGATCCGTCGCGCTGCGCGATCCTGGGCGAACCGCAGAGCGCGCTGGGTGCGTACGTGCCGAACAACCCGGCGCCGGTGGTGAACTACCTGGAATGGCACCGCGCCTGCAAGACGCCGTACGAAGTGGCGTTGATGCGCCAGGCGCAGGTGCTGGGCGTGCGCGGCCACCGTGCTGCCGAGGCCGCGTTCCGCAATGGCGCCGATGAATTCAGCATCCACATGGCGTATTGCCAGGCCGTGGGCCAGGATGCCAACGAACTGCCTTACGGCAACATCGTGGCACTGAACGAACACGCTGCCGTGCTGCACTACACCGAGCTGGGCCGAAAGGCACCGCAGCCCCTGCGCAGCTTCCTGATCGATGCCGGCGCCAGTGCCCACGGTTACGCCAGCGACATCACCCGCACCCATGCCGCGCACGGCCATGACGAATTCGCGGCGATGATCGAAGCCGTGGATGCAGCCCAGCAGCAGATGTGCGCCGCGGTGCGGCCGGGCTTCGACTACAGGCAGCTGCATGTGGATGCACATCTTTCGCTGATGGGCGTGCTGAAGGATTTCGGAGTCATCAATGTCTCGCCGCAGACCGCGCTGGAAACCGGCGTCAGCGCCGCGTTCTTCCCGCATGGCATCGGCCACCTGATCGGCCTGCAGGTGCACGACGTGGCCGGTTTCGCGGCCAGCGAGGAAGGCGGCCGCATCGAGCGCCCCGCCGGCCATCCGTACCTGCGCCTGACCCGCGTGCTGGAACCGGGCATGGTGGTGACCATCGAGCCGGGCCTGTACTTCATCGACATGCTGTTGAACGAAGTGAAGGCCGCCGGTCATGGCGATGCAATCAACTGGGACCGCGTGGACGTCTTCCGCCCGTATGGCGGCATCCGCATCGAAGACGAAGTGCTGTGCACCGACGGCGAAGCGGACAACCTGACGCGCCCGGTGTTTGCGGCGGCCAACGGCTGAGCCCCTCGTGGCTGGCCTCACAGGTAGAGTCGACTGTTAGTCGACTGGCATCATGCGTGGTGCGCGCTTGGTGGGGCGGGGCGGGTTCGCGGGGGACGCCGTGAATCCATCCCTGGAGGCTTGGCCGCGGCATCCATGTCGCGTACACCCCCACGAACCCGCCCCGCCCCACCTCTGACAATTTCCTGCGTGCGTCCAACCACGGAAAAGAAAATAGAAAATCAAAAGCGGGTCGCGCGCTGCGCACGCTCTGTGTCGACCAAGGTCGACACCTACCAGTAGATCCACGCCATGCGTGGATGATCAATTCGATATCCGACAGATGTGCCGACCAACGGTCGGCACCCACCAACAGCCGCGTGAACCTGTCGAAGGTGGGGCGGTGTCGGATTGCGGGGTGTCCGCCGCATGGATGCGGCG
>NZ_JBNNHG010000124.1:0-11583 GCF_050268705.1 Stenotrophomonas sp. NPDC077659
ACCGCGCGGCCCTCAGCACTCGATGACGTTCACCGCCAGGCCACCGCGGCTGGTTTCCTTGTACTTGTCCTGCATGTCGCGGCCGGTATCGCGCATGGTCTTGATGACCTTGTCCAGCGACACCTTGTGCTTGCCATCGCCACGCATGGCCATGCGTGAGGCATTGATCGCCTTGACCGCGCCCATCGCGTTGCGCTCGATGCAGGGAATCTGCACCAGCCCGCCGATCGGGTCGCAGGTCAGGCCAAGGTTGTGTTCCATGCCGATTTCCGCAGCGTTCTCGATCTGGCTGGGGTTGCCGCCGAGCGCGGCAACCAGGCCACCGGCGGCCATCGAGCAGGCCACGCCCACTTCGCCCTGGCAGCCGACTTCGGCACCGGAAATCGAAGCGTTTTCCTTGTACAGAATGCCGATCGCTGCCGAGGTCAGCAGGAAATCGAACACACGCTGTTCGTTCGCACCCGGGCAGAACCGGTCGAAGTAGTGCAGTACCGCCGGCATCACACCTGCCGCACCGTTGGTCGGTGCGGTGACCACGCGGCCACCGGCCGCATTCTCCTCGTTCACCGCCAATGCGTAGAGGTTCACCCAGTCCAGCGTGGTCAGCGGGTCGCGCATCGCCGCTTCCGGCTTCGACGACAGCTCGCGGTACAGCGCCGGTGCGCGGCGGCCGACCTTCAGGCCGCCCGGCAGCACGCCTTCCTCGCGGATGCCGCGCGCCACGCACGACTGCATCGCGCTCCAGATCTCGCGCAGCTGCGCGCGGATCTCGTCCTCGCTGCGCCAGCATTTCTCGTTCTCGAACATCAGCTGGGCGATGCTCAGGCCGCTGCGTGCGGTCTGCGCCAGCAGCTCATCGCCGCTCTTGAACGGGTAGGGCAGCGGGGTTTCGTCGGGCACGATGCGGTCATCGGCGGCGTCATCCTGGTTGACCACGAAGCCGCCACCGACGGAGTAGTAGTCGCGGGTGGCGATCACTTCATCCTCGGCGTTGTACGCGGTGAAGCGCATGCCGTTGGTGTGGTACGGCAGCTTCTGGCGCTTGTTCATGCCGAGGTCGCGCTTTTCGTCGAAGGCGATCTCGTGCCTGCCCATCAGCTGGATGCGCTTGCTGCTGCGGATGCGCTCCAGGGTGGCCGGGATGATGTCCGGGTCGATCAGGTTCGGGCGCTGGCCTTCCAGACCGAGCAGGATGGCCGTGTCGGTGCCGTGACCGCGGCCGGTCAACGCCAGAGAACCGTAGACATCGGCGCGGATGCGCGCCACGTCATGCAGGCGGCCCGGGTCGAGCAGCCAGCGGTGGATGAAGCGCTCGGCGGCCTTCATCGGCCCGACGGTGTGCGAGGAACTCGGGCCAATGCCGATCTTGAAAACGTCGAACGTGCTGACAGCCATGGTTGCCGTACTGCGGGTACCGGAAGAGACCGCTATTCTAGCGGCTCATCCCGCAACCGATGGCTGCGGCGCAGCAATTCCAGCAAGGGGGCCGGACCGGTGTTGACCCTGTTCCAGCGTGATGACTGCCACCTGTGCGACATGGCGCTGGCCGAACTGGCCAAGGCGCGGGCCCCGGAATTCGAATCGGTGTTCCTGGATGACCAGCCGACGCTGGAAGCGCGCTACGGCGCGCGGGTGCCGGTACTGCGTGACGAGGTGGGCGGCCGCGAGCTGGATTGGCCGTTCGATGCGGCGACCGTGCAGGCCTGGTTGGCCGTCGATCGGTAGTGCCGGCCGCTGGCCGGCAACCCCGCGATGCCCGGTGATGCCGGCCAGCGGCCGGCACTACCGGATGCCGATCATTTCGCGTTGAACTTCACGATCGTGCTGATCGAGGTTTCGTCCGGGATGGTCTTGGTGTCGGCCCAGTCGCCGCCGCCCACACCGAAGTCCAGGCGCTTGACCGTGGCCTTGCCGGTCAGCACCGGCTGGGTGCCCGGCTTCCAGGTGAAGGTGAGGGTGACCGGCTTGCTGACGCCGCGCAGTTCCAGCGTGCCGTCGGCGGTGTACTGGTCGTTGCCCACGGCGCGGAAGCCCTTTGCGGTGTAGTGGGCAGTGGCGAACTTGCCGACGTTGAAGAAGTCCGCGCCCTGCAGCGTTGAGTCACGGTCGCTGTTGCCGCTCTTGGCGCCGGCCAGCGGGATCACCACGTCCAGCGAACCGGCGGCCGGGTTGGCCGGGTCGAAGCTGAGCTTGGTGGCAAAGCCCGGGAAGCTGCCGGTGAACACTTCACCGTCATACTTGGTGGCAAACACCAGGATGGAGCCGGCACCGGGGGCCTGCGCGTAATCGGCGGCGAGCACCGGGGCGGTGGCCAGCATGCCGGCCAGGGCGGCGGCCACGGCGGTCGGGGTGGTCAGTTTCAGGGTCATCGGTCAGTCCTTCTGGGGGGAGGCGAGCCAGCCGCGCGGCAACATCCGCGACAGGGTGGCATCACGCTGGAACAGGTGGTGGTAGAAGGCAGCGCCGGCATGGGCCAGCACCACCGCGATCAACAGCCAGAAACCATATTCGTGGATGGCATGGGACACTGCTACCGTCTGCGGATCGGGGCCGCTCAGCTTGGGCACGTCGACCAGGCCGAACCATCTGAACGGGCGCAGGCCGCTGGCCGAGTCGTACAGCCAGCCGGACAGCGGAATGGCGAACATCAGCACATACAGCAGCACGTGGGTGGCGCTGGCGATGCGTTCCTGCCAGCTGGGCACACCGGGCACCGGCTTCGGCGCGCCGGCATACAGGCGCCAACCGAGGCGGAACAGCGCCAGCGCCAGCACGGTGATGCCGATCGACTTGTGCGCGGTGTAGACCCAGAAGTACTTCGGCGTCTTGGGCAGTTCGCCCATGGTCAGGCCGACGATCCCCAGGGCAAGGATCAGCAGGGCGATCAACCAGTGCAGGGTCTGGCTGACACTGCCCCAGGCGGCGGGCGTGTTCTTGGCGGTCATCGGGGTTCCTTGGGGGCCGTCGTGCGGTCGGAGTGGGAATCGGGGGTGGGAGTTTCCGGGCCGTCACTGCGGTCGAACGCCGCCTCGGCCTCGATCCTCACCTGTACGACATCGCCGATCACACCGGGCCATGCGGTGATGCCGAACGCGCGACGGCTGAGGGTGGTCGTGGCCGAGAAGCCGACGGTGCGTCGGAACGGGGGCAGCGGATAGCGCTTGACGGCGTTGAGGGTAACCTCCAGTACCACCGGCTGGCTGACTCCGCGCAGGGTGAGGGTGCCGGCAACCCTGGCATGCGTGTCGTCGACGGGCTCCACATGGCTGGACACGAAGCGCGCGGTCGGGAACCGTTCGCCGTCGAGCAGGCTGCGGGCCAGGGTGGCCTGGTTCCACTTGGCATCGCCCAGATCCAACCGCGACACCGGGATCTGGACATCGAGTGTTGCCTCGGTCCAGTTGTCGGGATTGAACCGCAGTTGCCCCGCGCTGCCGGAGATCGTGCCCATCGCCTGGGAGTAGCCGGCGTGGTCGATGGAAAACAGCACGCGGGTGTGCACCGGGTCGATGCGCCATGCATCGTTGCCGGCCCACGCCGGAGCGGCGGCGAGCAGCAGGGGCAGCAGGGCGAGGCAGAAACGCATCGGCGACGGGCTTGGCGGAGAGGTGGCTCGATCATACGCATATGCCCCGCACCGCGCTGCGTGTACAGCTGCAACAGTTTGTGGCGGCAATGCTGCTGGAAACAGGCTGTTGCAGCGATGAACGCGGCCCTGTGTGACAATCGGCGCAGGACAGGGGGGGCAAGGATGAAGAGCGGCTGGCGCCGGTACAGGCGATGCATTGCAGGGGCAGGTCTGTTGCTGATGGCGTTGGCCAGCGCGGCGGCGACTCTGGACATGGCAGGTGAAACCCCGCGCCTGCGCCGTTTCGGTGCGGCCGAAGGTCTGCCCTCGCGCATGGTCCTGGCCTTGTCCGAAGACCGCAGCGGACACATCTGGGCAGCCACCGACGGCGGCCTGGCGCGCTATGACGGCGGCAGCCTGCGGGTCTGGCAGCACGATCCGGATCAGCCTGGCTCGCTGCCGGGCAACGAAATCGAGACATTGCTGGTCGATCCGTTCGACCGCATCTGGGTCGGCATCAACGGCAAGGGCGTGGCCCGGCTGGATGCGGGTCGAGAACGCTTCACCTCCTTCGATGCGCTGAACAACCAATGCCAGGGCCAGGCGTGGACCCTGGCCTATGCCGAGGATGCGCTGTGGGTCGGCAGCAGCACCCATGGCGTCTGCCGTCTCGGTGAGGATGGCAGCCTGCGCTTCTTCCGGCAGGCGCCGGGTGGCCTGCCCAGCGACACCATCTACAGCAGCCTGGTCGATGCGCAGGGGCGCCTGTGGCTGGGGACCGAGGCGGGCGTGGCGCGCTGGAATGGCACCGCATTCGAGACGGTGGCCGCGCGCGAACTGGCTGCCGTCAGCGTGCTGCGGCTGAGCCGCGACGCCGAGGGCGCGATCTGGATCGGCACCCAGAACGATGGCCTGTACCGGATCGATGCGCAGGATCGGGTCAGCCGACCGGGGTGGGCCGACAGTGCCCAGCTGCGCTCGGCAATCGTGCTGGCCGACCGCCAGGGTGGCTACTGGGCCGGCACGTCCGATGGCCTGCTGCGCGGCGACGCCCGCCAGCTGCGGCGGCTGGAAGGTGACCGCGGCAGTGGCTTCCTGACCCGCCATAGCGGCGTGCTGGATCTGCTGCAGGACCACGAAGGTGGCATGTGGGTGGCCCTGTTGACCCAGGGCTTGGCCTACCTGCCGCCGGACTGGCGTCGCTTTTCCACCTGGTACCAGCTGGACGGGCGGCCGCTGGACAGCCAGTACCTGCTGAGCGCGGCCAGCGACGGCAAAAACTATTTCATCGGCTCGGCCCATGGCGTCTACCAGATCAACGCGCAGGGCACGTTGAGCCTGCTGGCCAGCGACCAGCAGCTTGGCACCGGTGCGGTGTGGTCGGTGCTGCCGCGACCGGATGGCACGTTGTGGCTGGGCCGCGCCGGACGCCTCAGCGTCTATGACCCGGCCCGCCGCACACTGCGCGACTGGTCCATCGCTGGGGGGGCCGACCTTCGCCAGCGCATCGACCTGATGCGACAAGCGCCGGATGGTACGGTCTGGGTGTCGGTGATGAATTTCGGCCTGCAGCAGCGCAGCGCGGATGGCCGCGTGCTGCGCAGCATCGAGCTGGAAGCACTGCGTGGCGAGGGCGATGCGCCGGTGGAGCAGATCCGCTTTGATGCGCGCGGGCAGGCCTGGCTGGTGGGTGATATGGGCGTCTGGCGGGAGCAGGGCGAACGCTTTGTTGCCGTGCCCGGGGTATCGCAGGGCCAGATCTACGATCTGGTCTGGATCGATCCGCAGCAGCTGTGGCTGGCGCGCCAGGGCGCATTCGAACGCTACCAATGGGATGGCCTGGGCCTGCGCCTGATCCAGCGCGTCGACGCCACCCATGGCATGCCGCCGGTCAGCATGGGCGGGCTGGCGTTGGCCGCAGATGGCCGGTTGTGGGCGACCACGCCGCGCGGTCTGCTGCGCTGGGATCCGCAGACGCGGCGCGTGCAGCAGTTCAATGAACGCGATGGCCTGCCCGACGCGGAGTTCACCGGCCGGCCACCGGCCATCGGCGCCGATGGCCGGGTGCTGGCGGTGACCCAGACCGGGCTGGTCGGCTTCGATCCCAATGCACCGGACGTTGAACTGCCACCGTCGCAGCTGGTGATCGCGCAGGTGCGTGTGCGCCGCGACGATTCGCGCGGCTGGCAGCCGCTGCCGTCCAACGGCACGTTGCTGCTGGGGCCGGATGATCGTGATCTGCAGATCGATGCACGCCTGCTGTCCTATGCCAACCCGCAGGGCAACCGCTACCGGTTCCGCGTCGAGGGCTATGACCAGAACTGGGTGGAGCAGGGCGGTGATGGCCAGCGCACGCTGTCGCGGCTGCCGCCGGGGCTGTACGTGATCGAGGTGCAGGCGGCCACTGCCAGTGGCCCGTGGACGGCCTCGCAGCGGCTGCACGTCAAGGTGCTGCCACCCTGGTGGCGCAGCGGCATGGCCATCTTCGGCTATCTGATGCTGGGCTCGCTGCTGCTGCTGGTGCTGGTGTGGTCGATCCGCCGGCGCCTGCGGCGGCGCCAGCAGTGGCAGCTGACCGTGCACAAGCAGCAGCTGGCAGAACAGGCCTCGCAGGCCAAGAGCCGTTTCCTGGCCACGCTGGGCCATGAGGTGCGTACACCGATGACCGGGGTGCTGGGCATGAGCGAGCTGCTGCTGGCCACCGAACTGGACCCGGTGCAGCGCAGCTATGCAGGCTCGATCCAGCAGGCCGGCAGCCACCTGCTGCGGCTGGTGAACGATGCACTGGATCTGGCGCGTATCGAAGCCGGTCGGCTGGAACTGGATATCCGCCCATTCGATCTGAACGGCCTGCTCGACCAGGTGCAGGCGCTGATGCAGCCCATGGCACAGCAACGGCAGCTGGCGTTCCGGCGGCAGGATGCGCTGCCAGGACAGATCAGTGTCAGCGGCGACGAAATGCGGGTGCGGCAGATCCTGCTGAACCTGCTCGGCAATGCCCTGAAGTTCACCGATCGCGGCCACGTGGGATTGGGCGTGCAGCTGGAGGAGGGGGGAGGCGCGGTGACCTTCGAGGTCAGCGACAGCGGCCCAGGCATCGACGTCGAGCAGCAGCGCCGCTTGTTCCACCGCTTCGAACAGGCCGATGGGCCGCGTACCGCCTCGCGCTATGGCGGCAGCGGGCTCGGCCTGGCGATCTGCCAGGAACTGGCGGTCGCGATGGGTGGGCGCATCGACGTGGACAGCCAGCCAGGCAAGGGCGCGCGTTTCCATGTGCGGGTACCACTGCCCTGGACCCGCCAGCCGGCACCATCGCCGCAGCACGAGACCGCGGTGCGCCCGCTGCCGGCCCTGCTGCCGTCGCTGCGCATCCTGCTGGTGGAGGACGATGTCACTGTGGCCGAGGTCATCGCTGGCCTGCTGCGTGCACGCGGTCACCAGGTGGTGCACGTGCTGCATGGGTTGGCGGCGCTGTCGGAGATTGCCACCGAGGGCTTTGATGTCGGTCTGCTCGACCTGGACCTGCCGGCACTGGATGGCACCGCCATCGCCCGGCAGCTGCGCGCGCTGGGCTACGAGCTGCCCCTGGTGGCGGTGACCGCCCGGTCCGATGCCTATGCTGAAACCCAGGTACTTGCCGCTGGTTTTGATGGTTTCCTGCGCAAGCCGGTGACGGGTGACCTGCTGGTATCGGCGATCCAGCAGGCCCGGGTAAAACGTCAGGTGGATATCTGATCGGGTCACTGAGTGGAGTGAATGCGCCGCATTCGGTTTACCATGCCGACGCCGCGCAATGCGGGGTCCATCAACAGGCAGCGTGAGGAGGCAATCGGTGGCGTATCTGCGGGCGGCGACGCTGCTGCTGGTCCTCCTGTGCGTCCTGGCACCCGCCGCCGCACAGCCGGTGCCGCCGACACCGCGGCAGGTGACCGTCTTCGATGGCCTGCCGTCCAATACCGTCAACCGCATGGCCGAAGACCGCTACGGCTACCTGTGGATCGCTACCAATGACGGCCTGGCCCGCTACGACGGACGCAACTACCGCGTCTGGCGTTCCGAGGACGGGCTGCGCGACAACCGCATCTGGACGGTGCTGGTCGATGCCCGCAACGAGTTGTGGATCGGCACCGAGCATGCCGGTCTGGTTCGGATGTCGGCCGATCGCCGGCAACTGCGTTTCTACGACCGCAGCAGCCAGCCGCTGATGGCCAGCAACACGGTGTGGAGCGTGGCCTCCACCCCGGACGGTGCCATCTGGTTCGGTACCTACGGTGGCGGCCTGTACCGGCTCGACGCCCAGGAGCGCCTGCAGCGTTTCCTGCCCGAAGAGGGCAACCCGCGCAGCGTGCCAGCCGCCTCGGTGCCTTACCTGGCCACTTTGCCCGATGGCAGTCTATGGGTGGGGACCAAGCACGGTGTCGCGCGTTGGACCGGGGTGGATTTCGAGCGGATCGATGCATCCAAGACCGGTGGTCCGCTGGTCAACGGCCTGACTGCCGAAGCCGATGGCAGCCTGTGGATCAGCACGGTGTCCGGTGCGACGGTGCGCCGCCCCGACGGCCACTTCGAGACGCCGCCCTGGTCGTTGCCAGCGGGCGACCAGGTGCTGGGCATGATGCTGCGCGATGAGCAGGGTGGGCACTGGCTGGACACCCGCAGCGGCCTCGGGCGCGCGGTCAACGGGCAGTTCCAGACCGTACCGCTGTACAGCGCCGTGGCCCGTGGCCAGGTGCGGCCGAACTGGACCGGCGCCTATGAGGACCGTGAGGGCGGCATCTGGCTGGCCAGCACCAATGCCGGGCTGTGGCACCTGCTGCCACGCTGGTGGCAGTTCTCGGTGTTCTCGCGGCTGGAGGACGATCCGTCCTCGTTGCGCAATGCCTACGTGCTGGGCACCAGTCCCTCGGCCAATGGCGGGGTCTGGACGGTGGGCAGCCACGGCGCGCTGGACCGGTTCGACCCGGCCACCGGTGATATCGAGCAGCACCGCACCTTCCTCAATGGCATCCACTGGCTGACCTCGGTGCGTGAGGATGGGCGCGGCCAGGTCTGGGTCGGTTCGACCGATGCGCTGCTGCGCTACGACCCGCGCGGTGGCGCGTTGCGGCGCTGGGATCGTGACAGCGGTGCCGACGCCACGATGGAAGGCAACATCGATGCAATGGCCACCTGCGACGGCGACAGCCTGTGGTTGATGCTGGCATCGGGCCTGCAGCAGCGCGACCTCGACGGCCGTCTGCGTCGGCAGCTGGAGAATGGCCGCGACGGTCTGCAGGCCGGCCAGCTCAACATGGACGTCGAATGCGGGCCGCAGGACCGGATCTGGCTGGCCAGCAGCCGCGGCCTGCTGCGGTGGCAGCCCGATGCGCAGCGGTTCCAGCCGGTACCCGGCGCGCCGGCCACGCCGGTGTATGCCATCGACGTTCGCGCCGATGGCCAGGTGTGGCTGTCCGAGGACGGGCGCCTGTCGCGCTACCACTGGCGCAACGGTCGCCTGGAACGGCAGGCGGTGATCGGCAGCGAGCAGGGCTACCCGGCCATCGCCGCGACCGGTCTGGTGGTCGATGCACAGGGCGTCGCGTGGGCGTCCGGTTCCCGCGGACTGGTGCGGGTGAGTGCCGATGGCCGGAGCGTGCGCCTGTATGGCGTGCACGATGGCCTGCCCAGCCAGGAGTTCCGCGACCACACGCTGGTCGCCACCCCGGCCGGGCGGTTGGTGGCCGGCACGCCGGCCGGTGTGGTCGCGTTCAATCCCAGCCTGGTGCGCCCGTCGACCCGGCGCGCGCCGCTGGTGATCGAGCGCGTGGAAGTGCGCCGCAACGAACAGGTCCTGGACCTGACCCACGACACGCCGCTGCAGATTGCCGATGGTGATCGCGATCTGCGTATCGTCGCGCGCCTGCTGTCCTTCGCCGATTCGGCGTCCAACAGCTACCGTTACCGGCTGGCCGGCTACGACCCGGACTGGGTGGAAGTGGGGCCGGCCGGTGAACGCCTGTTTTCGCGACTGTCGCCAGGTACGTACCGGCTGGAAGTGCAGGCGCGTTCGGCCGACCACGTGTGGTCGCGCGTGGAAACCCTGGAATTCCATGTGCAGCCGCCGTGGTGGCGCAGCCTGTCCGGCCTGCTGGTGCTTGCTTCGATCGCGTTGCTGTTGACCAGCTGGTTCGCGTGGCTGTACCGGCGCCGCCTGCAGCGCAAGCATGCCTACCAGCTGGCCCTGCACAAGCAGGAACTGGCCGAACAGGCATCCGCTGCCAAGACGCGGTTCCTGGCCAACCTCGGCCACGAGATACGCACGCCGATGACCGGCGTGCTGGGCATGAGCGAACTGCTGCTGGCATCACCGCTGGACCCGCAGCAGCGCGGCTACACACAGTCGATCCGCCATGCCGGTGAGCATCTGCTGCATCTGGTGAACGATGCATTGGACCTGGCCCGGATCGAGTCGGGGCGGCTGGAGCTGCAATCGCGGCCGTTCGCACTGAACGGCCTGTTGCACGACCTGGCGGCCCTGATGGGGCCGCTGGCGGCACAGAAAGGCCTGCACTTCGTGCTGGACAACCAGCTGCCACCCGGCCTGCAGGCCACAGGTGATGCGATGCGCGTGCGGCAGATCCTGCTGAACCTGCTGTCCAACGCTGTGAAGTTCACCAGCCGAGGCACCATCACCCTGCGTGCGCGCTGCGAGGATGGCCCACGCGGCCTGCATTTCGAAGTGTGTGACACCGGCCCAGGTATCAGCCAGGCACAGCAGCAGCGTCTGTTCCGCCGCTTCGAGCAGGCCGAGGGCGCGCGCACGGCCGCGCAGTACGGTGGCAGCGGCCTGGGCCTGGCGATCTGCCGCGAGCTGGCGCAGGCCATGCAGGGACGGATCCGGGTGGAGAGCCAGCTGGGCACTGGCACCCGTTTCGAGGTCAGCCTGCCGTTGCCGTTGCAGCAGGACGGTATGGGCCAGTCCGATGAAGCAACGCCGGGCGATGATGCGGTGGCCGATATGCCATCGCTGCACGTGCTGCTGGTGGAAGACGATGTGACCGTGGCCGATGTGGTGATGGGCCTGTTGAGCGCACGCGGCCATAAGGCGGTGCATGCCGGCCACGCGCTGGCGGCGTTGCGCGAGATCAGCGCAGGTGATTTCGATGTTGGCCTGCTGGACCTGGATCTGCCAGGCCTGAGCGGTTTCGAGCTGGCCCAGCACCTGCGCAACCAGGGCTACATGCTGCCGCTGCTGGCGGTGACCGCGCGGACCGATGCGGACCTGCAGCAGCAGGTGGAGGCGGCGGGCATCAACGGGTTCCTGCGCAAGCCGGTGACCGGTGAGCTGCTGGTTGAAGCGATCGCGCGCGTGCTGGGCAGGTAGTGCCGGCCGCTGGCCGGCAACGTCAACGTCAACGTCAACGTCAAAAGCCTGCATTCCGTGGGTTGGCGGGGTGGGGCCGGTTGCGGGGGACGGCGCAAGTACGTCCATGTAGCCTCGGTCGCGCCATCCATGGCGCTCACGCCCCCGCAACCGGACCCACCCCGCCTCCGACAGTTCTCAGTGATCTGCCGGAAAGATGTTCTGCACTGGTGGGTGTCGACCTTGGTCGACACAGTAGATCCACGCCATGCGTGGATGAATTCGTTCGATATCTGACAGATGTGCCGACCAACGGTCGGAACCCACCAAGAGCCGCGCGGATGTGTCGAAGGCGGGGTGTCAGCGGCATGGATGCCGCTGCCAAGCCTGCACGGACGTATTTGCGGCGTCCCCGCAACCGGCCCCGCCACGCCAACCCACGGGATGCAGGCTTTTGATGTTGAGGTTGCCGGCCAGCGGCCGGCACTACCGCAGGTGCAGGGCGCAGCCCTGCAAAAAACTACTCCGCGACCGACTCGACCTGCCGTGGTTCCGGCTTCGTGTCCGGCAGCTGCCAGAAAATCATCGTCGAGGTCAGGGTGATCGCTCCCACGCAGATGAACGTCGCATGCAGCGCCGCTGTCGCACCATGGCCCTCCAGGTGCGTGCCGAA
>NZ_JBNNHG010000125.1:0-11531 GCF_050268705.1 Stenotrophomonas sp. NPDC077659
GGTGGAAAATGTTGACTGTGGCGCCTCGCGTGGCGACTGGTATTTCAGCAGCCTGTTAGATGCCATTGACGAGTCGGCTTCAAGTGTGAGGGTGCTCCAGAACGGGTACCCAAACGGAAAGTTCTACGACATCGCAGGTGGCGCCAGCTTGGCGTTTCGAGAAGATGTTGTTGCAGGCTCGCACGTGTTTAGAACCCCGTTCACTGCTGATGTGTACTGTGATCGGGTCCTGAGGGATGCGTTGATTGAGTCTGGATATGGCGTTGAACCTGCCACGCGTGGCGTTTGGCCCACGGACGCCGCGGATCTCTTTTCAGTGACGGCATAGGAAATCTGCTCCGAACGTGATCTGCGAATTAATTTGCTGCTGAAATCGAGGGCTTCTCATGAAAACTGAAAACATACCAGTGGAAGGTGAGTTCTATCTGCTCCGGCCGGACGTGCGAGGGGGGGGGCGCGGACACGGCGTGGTGCTTGAGAACGAAAACGCACTGCCACTGCCAGAGCATCTTAGTGAGCCACCATCTGCGGGAGGGATTGGCTCAATGAATGAAATCCCTCGATTGCGGTATGACAGCCGCATTGGCGAAATGCCGGACGATCTGCAGGCGGGTTTCAAGGGCTACTGGTTGGTGTCGGAGGCGCTGAAATCTGCCATGCAGACCATGGATGCAGAGGGCTTCTCTTTCATCAAGTGTGATTTCCGACTCGAAGATGGCTCAGAGGCGGCCCCGCACTATCTGTGCGAAGTGGTCAGGGTGCTGGATGCGATTGACGAGGAAGCGTCGTCGGTGAAAATTCTTACGGACGATTATCCTAATGGGAAGTACTACAGCATTGGGGGTGGTGCCAAGGTTGCATTCCGTAGAAGTGTGATCGGCACGGCGCATGTTTTCAGAACGCCCTATACGTCGAATGCATTTTGTGACCGGACCATGAGAGATTTCCTGATGGAGAGCGGGTTCGGTCGGTATCCTGATGCGCGCGGAGTTAGGCTCACTGACGCTTCTGACATTTGAGCACTGAGCACTTCCACGAGCGAGGCAGACAGGGATGTCAACCGTTAAGACAATTCTCCAGAGTCATCACGTTCTGGAGCAAGCGCTTTTCAGTAATAGTCCATTGCTGAAAAGGTTGGACCAGTTCAACCTGCTGGATAAGGATGCGTCCGCCAATCGTCTGTATCTGCCAGTCAAGGGTTACCTCGCTGATGATTTGGATACATCACCCCACAGGGGCCGTACGCGTAGCTCCTACACCGATGGAGTGATGGATTACCTTGAAGGTTTGAGTGAGACCCGAGACGGCCGTGCCGCCCTGAATAATGACCTTTCGGCACTTCAAAGAATATCCGCGAAGGTTGAACGCTTTCGCGACACACTGAAAGTGGCGTTGATAAATGGCGACGCTTTTGCAACGACGCCAGACGGAATGACCGATGCTGAAGCAAATGCTGTCAATAGGAAATTGTATTCTCGATTCGCTCAGTACGATATAGATCATGCAGGTCAGATCAACTCGCTGAAACTAATGGGCGGTGTCGAGTCCGAGTGGTCGGCGGTCATCCGTTCTGATTCGAGAGTTTCGCGAGTCATCGATGAAATCTACGGCGCGCCGGGCAACTTGGTGCGCGGATCAAGCAAGGTGGATATGCCAGCTCGTGAAGTCGCGGGCAGAATGGAAATGCGTCTGGCCATATCTGACGCGGTGAAGGCTGGTCGCTTGACGCTGTCTGAGTCCACTACTGCGCAGGTGCGTACGGTGCTGCTGGATGACCTTCCCGAGATCGACGGCGCTGCACGCCGCTTTTACGATCTGACGTCGACACCGCTCGGGAATTACATGCCCGTCTCGCAGCGCGGCCTCGTTTCCATGGACCTCCTCATAGGCGAAGCTTCCGCCAGCCAACTGGTCCGTTCCGGTGGCCTGCTCGCCTCGGGCGCAGATGCCATCCTCACCACGCGCCGTATCTCCGAGCATCTGCAGCAGGGCAACGGCACGGCCGCACAGTCCGAATTCAACCACGCGCTGGAACGCAATGGCGGTGGCTGGCTTGGCGGCATGGCCACCGCGTCGGTCATCGGTACGTCCAGCTTCGTGCCAGCGGCGGTGGTCGCCGCCGATGCGTTGTTCATGAGCAAGGCCTTCGACAAGGGGGCGGACCTGCTCGACAACCGAGCGGTGTATCACCAGGAAGCTGCCGGCGCGCAGTGGAAATTCAATGGGCTCAACTGGCAGCGCCAGGCAAAGATGCAGGATTCGTCTGCTGGCGTGGGGGAGGCTACCGAACACAGTGTCGGCGCCAACTACGAAACGGCACGCGAACTGGGCGCCAAGGCCAGCGTCAAAGCGGTGGAGCTTGCACTGAAGGATGCGCCCGCACCGCAGAATCCGTTCAGCCTGCCTGCGGCTGCGCATGAAAGCAGTGGGTTTGGCAACCCGAACTGGCAGCGTGACCCGCAGACCGAACAGTGGACCCGGCAGGTCAAGACGGGGGTGACCGGAGCGAACGACCGCGGTCTCTATGAAACGCAGATCGCCTCGCCAGAGCGCGCTGTGGAACTGAACCAGCAGGCCGTGCAGCGCATTGCGGACAACATCGCCCATGGCAAGGCGGCGATTGCAGCGAGCTACCTGGAAAACCGCGCCGCGACCCGCGCAAGCGATTTCGTGCCGGTGGTGCCCGATGCGGTGGAAGCGGCGCGTGCCCGGCCGGATGCCATTCTTGGTTCGGACAACGTGCGCTACCAGCGCGACGGTGCCGGAAACTGGTCGCACGAGGGCCGGGCGGCGCAGGGCAACATGGTCCTGGAGCTGGAGGCGACGCGTACGATCCAGCAGCCGTCGATTGATGTGCTCGACCAGACCATTGCTGCACTGGAGGCGCGCCCGGCGCCCACCCATGCAGAAATGAACCAGAACGAGATGCGCCACACCTACGCGGCTGCGGGCATTACGCCTTCGCCGCAATGGATGGAGGCCATCGAGCTGGCCACGGCGCGTACGCGCGCGCAGCACGGCATTACCGGCCCGACGATGCAGCAGCTTGCGCCGCCCACCGAGGGCAACGCGGGCGAGTCGCGCGCTATTACCCACTACCAGACGGGGGCCGATGGTGTTGCCCGCCCGGTGGCGACGACAACGACCGAGGAGCTGCGGGCGGCGTGGCAGGAGGTGCGTGCGCTCGCTGCGGGGACGGCCCAGCAGTCCGATCCTCAGCGGCCTGATCCTCTGCAGCCTGGGGGTGCCGACTATGCACTCCATCAACAGATACGCGCGGGTGTTGCTGCGCTGGACGCGCAGCATGGGCGGGCGTCGGATGCGGTGAGCGACAGAATGACCGCCAGCCTGCTGGTGCTGGCGAAGGAGAACGACCTGTCCCGCGTGGACCAGGTGGTGCTGAGCGCCGCTACCGGCCATCAGCCGGCCGGGCACACGGTGTTTCTGATAAAGGGCGATCTGAGCAGTCCTCCGTTCACCTTGGCCAGCATGACCACCGACCGTGCCGTGGCGACGCCGGTGGAGGTGTCGATGCAGCGCTACCAGCAGATGAACCAGGAGGCGCAGCAGCAGAGTGCTGCGCGGCAGGTGGAACAGCAGGCGCAGGACGGACGGGTGCAGGGGATGGGCAGGGAATAGCCCCATGGCGCCGGGCAGAACATCGCGTGGCCACTGCCGATGATGCGGCGGAGCGCTTCACCCCCCGGAAGGCGCCCCCGCATCATGGTCCGCCGGCAGCGCAATCGGCGTTGCCGCGCAGATGCTGCGCAAGGCCTGCTTCAAGCCTTCTTCCATGGTGGGGTGGTAGAACGGCAGCTCCAACAGGCGGCTCGCGGTGCAGCCGGTTTCCACCGCCCAGGCCAGCAGGTGCGCCAGGTGCTCGCCTGCGGGCACCACCAGGTCGGCGCCAATCAGCGTGCCCTCGGGGGCTGCTGCGTACAGGGTCAGGGTGCCTTCGTTGACACCTTCCACGCGTGCGCGGCCCTGGTCGTCAAAATCGGCGGTGCCCGTCACGGCGGCCTCATCTTCAGACTGGCCGATGCTGGCAACCGGTGGGTCGGTGAAGGTGATGCTGAGTGGTACGTGTCGCTTCACCGTGATTTCCGCAGGCAGGGCGGCCGCGTTGCGCCCGGCAATGGCGCCATCGCTGGAAGCTTCGTGCAGCAGGGGCAGATCGGCGGCGGCGTCGCCGGCCAGGAATATGGCGCTGTCGCCGCAGCGCATGGTCTGGCGGTCGTGGCAGGGTACGCCGTGCTTGTCCAGCTTCAGCTTTGCCTTGCCCAGCCCCAGCCCTTCCAGGTTGGGTGGCCGCCCCAGCGCAGCCACCAGGTAATCCACCTGCGCGCTGCCATCGGCGCCGTTCTTGCTGCTCCAGCGCACGCGTACGCCGTCGGCATTCCGTTCGGGGTGTACGTCCACGCCCAGATGAACCTTCATGTCGCGCTTCAGCATGGCCAACAGGGCGCGGTGCACACGCGGGCACCGGATCTTGGCCAGCGTTGTTTCCTTGCCCAGCAGGGTGACCTGCACGCCCAGCCGGGCCAGGGCCTGGGCGAATTCCAGCCCCAGCGAACCGGTGCCCACTACGGCCACGCGCGTGGGAAGCTGCTTGAGTTCAAACAGGCTTTCGTTGGTCAGCACCCGGTCGCCCAGTGCTTTGAACGGTGGCGGCAGCGCCGGCGATGAACCGGTGGCGATGACGATGGCGCGCGCTTCGATGCGTGGGCCGCCATCCAGTTCCAGCGTGGTCGGCCCGGCAAACCGCGCGCGGCCCGTCACGCGCGTGGCGGGGTCAAGTTTTTCGATCTGCTGGCGGGTGAGGGCCGCAAACCGGTCGCGTTCATCGCGCACGCGCTGCAGCACCGCTGCGCCATCCACCTGCAGGCCATCCACCCGGATGCCGAACAGATCTGAGCGGCGTACGCACTCAGCCTGCTTCGCAGCGGCGATCAACAGCTTGGACGGCATGCAGCCGACATTGGCACAGGTGGTGCCGTTGAAGTGCGGATCGATGAGCAGGGTGGAAGCGCCGTTGCGGCGTGCAGCCCGCTCGGCCGCCAGGCCCGCCGTACCGGCACCGATGACGGCCACATCGCAGTGCAGGGGCGTACTCATGGGGCCGCCGGCAGGGTGATCGACTTGATGTTGACGAATTCCTTCAGGCCCTCGGGGCCGTGCTCACGCCCGTAGCCGGAAGCCTTCACGCCGCCGAAGGGCAGGGTGGGGCCGGCGACGTTGAAGCCGTTGATGCACACCATGCCGGTGTCGAAGTAGGTGGTGGCCAGTTCGCGGGCGCGCTTCACATCGCGGCTGAAGATGCCGCCGCCCAGGCCGTAGCGGCTGTCGTTGGCGATGCGCATGGCGTCATCATCGTCCTTGGCCTTGATGATGGCCGCGGCGGGGCCGAACAGCTCGTCCTCGTAGGCGACCTGGCCCGGCGCAACATCGGCCAGCACCGTGGCTGGGTAGAACCAGCCGGTCTTGTCCGGCACTTCGCCACCCACAACCAGCCGCGCACCCTGGGCCACGCTCTTGCTGACCTGCTCGTGCAGGGTGTCACGCTGCGCCTTGGACACCATCGGGCCGAGCTGGGTGCTTGAATCGTTCGGGTCGCCCATGCGGATCTCTGCAAACTGCTTTGCGTAGGCGTCAACGAAGGCGTCGTAGTTCTTCTCGGTCACGATGAAACGCTTGGCATTGACGCAGGTCTGGCCATTGTTGAACAGGCGGCCCTTCACGCAGGTCTTTACTGCCAGCTCCAGATCGGCATCGTCCAGCACCAGATAGGCATCGTTGGAGCCGAGTTCGAGCATGGTCTTCTTCAGCGCCTTGCCGGCCTTTTCGGCAACGGTGCGCCCGGCCTTTTCGCTGCCGGTGAGGGTGACCGCGCGTACCAGGTCGTGATCGATGATGGCGTCGGACTGGTCATGGCTGATGAGCAGCACGCCGAACAGGCCCTTGGGCAGGCCGGCTTCCTCGTACAGATCGCGCAGGAACAGGCCGCTGCCGGTGCAGCTTTCGGCGTGCTTGAGCAGTACGCCGTTACCCGCCATGAGGCTGGCGATGGAGTAGCGCACGGCCTGGTAGGCAGGGAAGTTCCACGGCTGGATGCCGTACACCACGCCTATGGGTTGGTGGGTGACGATGCCGGTGCCATTGGCCGAGGGGCGCTCTTCATCGGCGAGCACCTTCGGGCCCTGCTCGGCGGTGTACTTGCAGATGGCCACGCACAGATCCACCTCGCTGCGGCTGTCAGCGATCAGCTTGCCAACCTCGTTGGTCATCAGCTGGGCGAAGGCTTCCTTCTTCTCTTCCAGCTTTCCGGCAATGGCGGCCACCACTGCGGCGCGTTCCTCCAGGCTGCGCAGGCGCCACTGCAGGAAAGCTTCGTGGCAGGCCTTCACGGTGTCTGCTGCATCGCCGTCGGACATGTACGCATAGGTGCGCAGTACCTGTTCTGTCAGCGGGTTGACTGTCTTGATCTGGTGGTCGCTCATGGGGGAGGTTGCCTTGGGGGAGGGAATGGAGGGGCGCTTTCAGCCGTAGCGGTGACGATGGCGGCGCAACTTGCCCTGCACGTTGTGCAACGCCTTGAGCACTTCATCGCGCCAGCCATCGGCCGACAGCTCACGCACGGCCGAATGGGCGGCACAGACAAACGGCGTACCAGCCCAGCGCTCGGCCAACGCGCGGGCCCAGCGCTCGAACGCGTCGGTGGCGCCGGCCTTGGGCTGCAGTGCACGCGACAGCGTGGGGTGGAACTTCAAGCGGGATTGCGGCAGCCACTTGCCCAGCACGCCGGGTGCGGCCAGCACGTTGAGGGTGTCATCGACATGGACGATGCCACTGCGGCGATGGCGGACCAGTACCGAGCTGGCGTGTACGCTGTGGTCGGGCGGCACCAGATCCAGGCCGGCGGGAAGGGAGAAATCGAGGTCGTCGGCAAAGTCGGCCTGGACAGCCTCCTCTTCGACCACGTGCGGCTCCCACGGCAGGTGCGGCGCTCGTTGCAGATGGCGGCGTGTGCCGATCAAGCGCGCAGCGGGCAGCAGCCGGTGCAGGGGCTCGCAGTGCAGGGTGTGGAACGGATGCACGTTGATGATGGCGTCCACCAGCGTGCCGCCGGCGGTCAGGCCCAGCAGGGCCTGGCGCTGGGTCTCACTGGGGGTGTAACTGTCCAGCACGAGGAAGCGGCCATTGCTACGGCGCACCACGGAGAGCTGCGTGCCCACGTCGAGCAGGCCGGCCACCTTGAAGGTGCCGCGCAGGTTCCAGAAATCATTGGCGAGTTGCTGCATCGGGATCAGAGGGCGCGGCTGTGGTGGCCGTCGCGAGCGGTTGGGTGGGGGATTCTGATCGTGCGGAGGCGGCTATTGCAGCGGCGTGAAAGCGGGTGATGGGGATGTCAGGGGCGGCGGGGCGAGTGGCTTGAGTCCGGTGATGGGTTCGATCTTGTGGGGCGCTGTTCTCAAGCGTTGCGCTCAGCCTCATTGCCCTGCATGTCGATCAGTACCCTTTCCTCGCCCGCAGGTCTGGGGTCGAGCGCGGCGCTTGTAGACGCCAACCTTTGAACTCGTTCGGGTGGGCAGGCGGCCGCCATTAGTGCTCCTTGGTTCACATATTCAATAACCCGCTCCGGGCCAACCCCACCCTCTCCACCTGCCCCCCAGCCCACCTGTGCCATCATCCGGCCACAACCGCAGTACCCAACAAGGCTGAGCACGCATGGAGCAGGCAACACGCTACACGGTCACCATTATCCTGGCGGCGCCAGGCACCCCGCTGCGCAGTGGGGGCGTGTCCCCGCGCGGGCAGATGTACCTGCAGGTGGCCGAGGGCGAGGAAACCCACAGCTACGGTTTCGCGCCGCCCCGGCTGCCGCCGGGTGAAACCGCGAAGGGCGTGCAGTACGCACAGGTGCGCCACGACGATGCCGATGAGCACGTGGACCCGTACTACAGCCGCACCCTGGAAATCACCGCCGAACATTACGGCTGCCTGCGCGATTTTGCCGAGGAGCCGGCCGAGTTCGAATTCGATGTGGATCGCCCGGCGACCATCAACCGCTGCAGCGATTTTGTCTGGGCCGCGTTGAACTACGCGGGCCTGCATCCGTTGCCGGCACCGCTGGACGGCGGCAGCGATCTGGGTGAGTTCGCGGTGCTGTTCAATCTGCCGGAAATCCAGTGCATTGCGGCGCCGTTCCCGGGCAGTGAACTGAATGCCGAAAGCCACCACCCGATGCCCGAGCGCGAGGCCGAGAACCACCGGCAGGGTGACCGTGCGGAAGGTGAGCCGCCGCCGAGCCCGATGGAAGTGGCCGGCACGCTGCTGGACCCTTCGCATCCGGACCATCGCCTGTTCGCGCAGCTGATCCAGAAAGTGGCCGAGCTGGACGCCGCCCATGGACGCACCTTCGATGCGGCCAGCCAGCGCATCAGCGCCAGCCTGCTGGTGCTGGCCAAGCAGAACAACCTTTCGCGCGTGGACCATGTGCTGCTGAGCCGTTCGACCAGCGATGCCCATGCGGCCGAGAGCATCTTCATCGTGCAGGGTGACCGCGACGACCCGGCGCACCGCCGCGCCAGCATCCCCACCGAGGTGGCGGCGCAGACCGATGTGGCCGATTCGCTGCGGTTGAAGGAGCAATAACGCGGGCAGCAGCCACGCACGCGTGGGCGGACGCCACAGCCCCCAGCTGCTACCATTGCCCCGCTACCCAGCCAGCCCACCCCGCGCAGACAGGTGCGGGGCGGGCCGTCGCAGAACGGCCCAGCGAGCCAGGACACCCTCCCGTGCCCTTTCAAGGATGCTCGCATGACCCGTCTTTCCCTTTTCCGCTCGGCCGCGCTGGCGGTCGCCATCTCGCTCAGCGTCGGCGCCCCGGCGGCATTTGCCGACAATGCGACCGCCACCACCGCGGCCAGCAGCGCCGTGCAGCGCCAGGCCATCGCACAGGGCCTGTACGAGCTGGCCTACAGCCCCAAGCAGAATGCCGTGTTCGTGGCCTCGTCCGGTGGCTTCGGTGACAATGCCGGCCCGTCCCAGGTGCTGCGCCTGAACCCGACCACGCTGGCGGTGGAAACCCGCATTCCGCTGGAGCGCAAGGCGTTCGGCGTGGTGCTGGATGACGCCCACAACCGCCTGTATGTGGGCAACACCGTGGACACCTCGGTGACCGTGGTCGATACCGCGCAGAACAAGGCCATCGGCACCGTGCAGCTGATGGAAAAGAAGGTGGGCGAGGACGGCAAGGCCGGCTACACCCATGATCTGCGCGAGCTGGTGGTGGACAGCGCAGCCAACCGTCTGTACGTCACCGGCCATTCCGGCGAAGGCAGCGTGCTGTTCGTGGTGGACACCACCACGCTGAAGCTGATCGACACCATTCCGGGCCTGGGCAAGGCCAAGGCGCCGGGCCTGGCGCTGGACGCGGCCAACAAGCGCGTCTACACCAGCAACCTGCTGGCCGACCTGGTGGTGGTGGGCACCGATGCGAAGAAGGTGGTGGCCCAGCACAAGATTGCCGCCGAGCAGCCGATGAACATCGCGCTGGACCCGGATGGCAAGCGCCTGTTCGTCACCGACCAGGGCTCGGAGATGCTGCGCAACTACATGACCAAGAGCAGCGAAGGCTTCACCAGCAAGCACCCGGGCCAGCGCGTGCTGGTGCTCGACCGCAGCACCGGCAAGGAACTGGCGAGCATCCCCACCGATGCCGGCCCGCTGGGCATCCTGCTGGACGCGCCGCGCAAGCGCCTGTACGTGACCAACCGCGAAGGCGGCACGGTGACCGCCTATGACAGCGCCAGCTACAAGAAGGTGGCCACCTATGCGGTGCCGACCCACCCGAACAGCCTGGCACTGGATGCGAAGAACAACGTGCTGTTCGTGAGCATCAAGAACGGCGAGAAGGATGCCAAGGGCTCGGAAGAGAGCGTGGCGCGCATCCAGCTGTGATGTGAGCGGTAGCGCCGGGCCATGCCCGGCGGCTGTTCGCTTGAAAAGGCAGGGTGCAGACCCTGCCTTTATCTTTTGCGGTTGCGACATGGCCGACCGACCGCTACGGTTGAAGCCCGTGGCAGGGAGCCCAAGGGATCACAAGGTCGGGTAATCACCGCTGGCTGCGCGCCGGCCTGTTCATCATGCTGCTCGGTGGCCTGGGTGCCTGCAGCGAACGTCTTCCGGATGCGCCGGAGCCGCTGGATCTGGTCAAACCCATCGACGTTGCCGCACCCGGCCAAACGGTACGGTTCGAGTTCGAGACGAGTGCCCGCAACTTCCATCCGGGGCGAACCTATGCGCTGGAGCTTGAGGTGCAGCGACATGGATCGCAGCCTGCAAGTGAGCCGGACATGGACAGTGTCCATGTTCCCTTTGAAGTGTCCCTGCAGCGCTGGGTGGCAGGTGCTTGGCAGGATGTAGCCACTTCTGACCGCTACCAGGCCATGGCACAGAGCAATGGAAATGCGCTTCCCGAATGGCATGGATCAGCCGACTGGCGTTACGCGTCGCAGGTATCGATGAATGCCAAGCGATACAGATTGGGAATAGTCACGCTTCCGTTGGAAACGGACGCTCGCTACCGTCTGGATGTGGGCACGGTACAGCCGGTGCCGGTGCTGCAGCATTACCCCACGCAACTGCGGATACACGCTGACCCTCTCTCTGGGAAGTAGTTTCCCCACAGTTGGAGGAATTGATGGTGAATTCTTATGGATAAGCCGCGCTACAAGGTGGAAATCGTTATTGCTGCACCTGGTACGCCGTTGGTGGACGAAAATGGAGTGCAGAAAGTTGTAAATGGCGTCCCACAGACCTCCGCGCCCGGGCACATGTTCTACGTGCTCCATGGGCCAGGCAACACCACGAAGAGCTTTGGGTTCGCGCCTTCCGGGCATGGCAGCATGAACGGACCAGGGGAGGTCATGAAGACCGACGCAAGCGAGTACAAGGATCCTCGTTACAGCCGCACGCTCGAAATCAGCGAGGAGCAGTACAGGAAGCTTGAGAAATTCGGCGCGCACCCTGACAAACTCGGCTTTGATCTGCAATACAAGGACGTCCGCAATAACTGCGTGGACTTCACTTGGGCAGCGCTGAATCACGCGGGCATCGAGCGGAAAAGCAGCATCGATGTGAACATGCTGGGCGGTGGCATTGGTCAGATGTTTCCCGATGTCCGCATTCCCTTGAATGGTTTGGGCGAAGGAAAGGATGGCTATCGCCCGCTGCGTAACATCCATGGCGTGGAAAGCATTGATCCGCCGTTCCCGGACAGCGAGCTCAATAGAAAGAAAATCAACGGCATGCCGAAGCGTGGTTTCCAGCAACATATTTTGAGCGATGCCGACGGCGTGGGTGAGCGCAACGGCGAACATCTCGCTGGCCACAGCAACGATTCGCTGTTCCTGCAGATCCCCCCCACGTCAGAGTAGTTGTCGCCCGGATAAGATCCTGCAGTGGGGCGATAACCAGAGGTTGAAGTGGCACGATACGGACAACAGTTCAAGGACAAGGCGGTGGCGCGG